>UROD01000032.1 GCA_900549365.1 uncultured Rickettsiales bacterium
CACCCGCCGATTGGTCTGATGTGTATGTGACGGCGTTGGAAAAACTGATACACAATCCATATACATTTTATGTAAATCATATTTTGAAATTACGCGTGCTGGACGATTACTGGGCCGCGCCCGATGCGCGCCAGTTTGGCGATTTGGTGCATGGTGTGCTGGAATCATTCAGTAATAAAACCGCCGCAGATTTGATTGCAGAAATGGACGCGCGTGCACGCACTGTTTTGGGCGCGGACAGCATAATATTCCATTTCTGGCATAAACGATTCTTGGAAATTGCGCCTGTGGCATTGGAATATTTGAATGCGCTGCCGCCATCGGTCGCAGAAACGGCGGGGGTGGTAAATATTGCTGGGCGTAATGTTCGTGCGCGCGCAGACCGTATTTGGGACGGTGGGGTTTTAGACATCAAAACCGGTACGCCACCAACAAAAAAACAACTGGCCGAAGGGAATATGCCCCAATTACCATTAGAGGCGTATATACTGCAATCCGGCGGGTTTTCGATTTCAACAACTGAAAAATCCAAAACACCAGTTATGGTATTTTTACAGTTAAAGAGTGGGGCGGTAAAACCAATAGAATACAGCGCGGACGATACAGCGCAAATGATTGCCGTTGCGGTCGAAAAAACAACAGAATTATTTAATATGTATTCTGCGGGTGGTGCGCCATATGAATACAGGGACACCAGCGACCAAAAATATCATATCTATGATGATTTGGCGCGCAACCGCGATTGATGTTATTTAATGGTCAACATCAAACCGCAATGATCGGTCGGCTTTGCCGCCAGACGTGCAGAAATATCGATTTCACAGTTTTTTATCATTTGCATTGCGGTGGGATTAGCCAAAAAGTAATCCAAGCGCAACCCCATATTTTTACCAACAGTGTCGCCACCGCGATAACCAAACCAAGTGTATGCAATTTCGTCTGGGTGCATTGTGCGCCATACGTCAGACCAGCCAGCATCAATCCACGATTGCATAACGGCACGCGCAGCGGGTGCGGCAATGGCAATATTTACATAGTTGGCCGGTTTCCACACATCACGGTCGGTCAGTGCGATATTAAAATCACCACCAATTATTACTGGTTCTGGCGAATGCAAATATTGTTCAATGTATTTTGTAAATGCGGCCAGCCATTCCATCTTGTATGGGAATTTAGGTGAATCGATTGTGTCGCCATTTGGCATATACACGTTTATCAGGCGCACACGTCCATCAACCACACATTCCAAGAATCGCGCATTTACGTCGGAATAATTTGGCATACCCATCGTCACATCTTCGATAGAATATTTGGAAAAAGTTGCAACACCATTCCAACTTTTTTGACCAAACACCTTGATATTATAGCCGTATTCGTCAAACAGGTTATGTGGAAACCCTGCGGATTCAACTTTTAGTTCTTGGACCATAATTGTGTCGTATTCGCCCGCGCGCAGAATATCAATAAAACTTTCTGCGTGGGCACGAATTGAGTTTATATTCAGTGTTAAAATTTTCATATTTGCAATCTTTTCCTTTGGTTATATAATACTGGCAGTCCAATATAAAAAAAACAAGGAAATTTATAAGATGAATATGTATCAACTGCTGGAAAAGGCAGTCGTAACATGGCCAGATTATTTGATTCTGGTTCGTGAAGAAGTCACGTTTTCGGCGTTCTTGGATTTGGTCAAGGCGCGCGCAGCATCGTTGCATGCAGCGGGGGTTACCCGTGGTGATGTTGTCGGTGTTTTGTCTCACAACATTCCCCAGTTTCCAATTACAATGTTTGCAATTTGGTATTTGGGTGGGCGTGTGTTGTTGCTGGACACAAATCTGACGCCGTTTGAATATGACAATATGGCAGAAATCACAAAGTGCAAAATGGTTTGCGCGGAAAAGTCGTTTTTCTATAAAACAGACAAGTTCGAGTTTTATGATATCACGAAAAAAGACGGCAAACCAAATCCAGATTTGACCGCGGTACCGGTTGAATCAACCGAGATTGCAACGCTGTCATTCACATCGGGTTCAACCGGCACGCCCAAGGTTGTGCCACTGACGCACTTTAACCTGATTGAATGTGCAAATTCATTGCAAGATATGCATGAATGGATTAGTGCTGGCGATATCATGTATGGTTTCTTGCCGATGTATCATATCTTTGGTTTCGCGGTTGAAATCTTGGCTACATTGCACTATGGGTCAGGCGTGCTGTTGCAGCCAACCGTCAATCCAAAGGAAATCATGGCGGATTTCAAGAAATACAAACCACAAATTATTCCGGCCGTGCCCCGATTGTTTGAGGTTATTCGAAATCGCATCATCGACACACTGAAAGAAAAACGCATGTGGTGGATGGCGTCGTTCGTATTGAAATATGGAAAAGTATTGGAAAAACTGGGGCTGGGATTCTTGGTACGCAAGGTTCAAGAACCAGTGCTGGCAATATTTGGTGGACGGGCGCGTCTGTTGGTTGCTGGTGGTGCCGCGACCAAGCCAGAGGTGGAAAAGTTCTATGAACGTTTGGGTCTGACATTTATTCAGGGCTATGGACTTACCGAAACCGTTGGGCCAATCTGTATTTCCAAACCGACCAAGCGTCGTTTCCCGTTTGCTTTTGGCGCGCCAACATCAAATAACGAATGCGAAATTCGCGACAAAAACGAAGATGGCGTGGGCGTCTTGTGGCTGCGTGGACATCAGGTGTTTGGCGGGTATTTGAATAATCCGACCGTCAACGAACAGGTGTTTGACGACCGCGGATTCTTTAACACAGGCGACATGGTGTCTATGGATAAAAATGGTGAATTGCATTTCGCCGGCCGTAAAAAACAAGTGATTGTTTTGGACAGCGGTAAAAATGTTTATCCAGATGAACTGGAAGGGTTGTTTATGAAAATCCCAGGGGTCAAAAATGTTGCTGTTTTTGAACATCGTGTCAAAGATAAAACTGTGACCTATGGTGTGTTCAGCGTGGACGCAGATATGACGTTGGAAAAATTGTCTGCTGCGATTGCACAGGCAAACAAAAAGGTTGCGTCATATAAATGGGTAACTCACTTTGCCATGACGACCGATGAACTGCCAATGACCAGCACGCAGAAAGTGAAACATCATGTGGTGCGGCAGAATTTGATTGACGGTAAATACCCCATCCGTCATGAGTAAATTAAATATAACGGCACATCTGCTTGATGTCGGCGCGCTCATGTATTACATATACACTACGCTTGCCGACATCGGCGCATCTGCACCGTTCTCTTTAATTTAGACCGCCCACCAATGGGCGGTTTTTGTTTTTTTGTCATTGCGAGTGAAACGAAGCAATCCAGTAAATAAAACTTGTCCGCCATCGGCGGACACATTCATTGCTCTCTAAATAAAAACACCGACATTTGTCGGCTGTTTTATTTACCCAAACATAACTGTGAAAATGTGGCGTCCATAACATCGACCGCACTGATTGTCCCCAGAATTTTCCCGATTGCGTCGGCGGCACGACGAACATGTTCGGCAAACATATCATAATTATCGCCGGCGGTGATTGCATCGCGCAATTCTGTGCGGGCATCGGTCAACAACGCGCGCGTACGTGCGTTGACGGTCAGTTGTGATTCGGACGTGCCGACCAATTCGGTAATACGCCGGCGAATTGCAATCATCAGGTTATCAATGCCGTCACCTGTTTTTGCCGACACATAAATTGCATCGCTTTTATTTTTGCAATCGCACAGGTCAGATTTATTTACAACCGTAATTTCATTATTTGAACTGTGAACTTTGAACTCTGAACTTTGACCGTCAATTACATGCAAAATCAAATCGGCGTTTTTAATTTCGTCGTTTGTGCGCTGAATCCCAATTTGTTCAATCGCATCGTCTGTATCGCGCAGGCCCGCGGTATCAGAAATATTTACCATGTATCCATCGATGTCTAATGTACATGAAACAACGTCGCGCGTTGTGCCTGGGGTGTCGGAAACAATTGCACGATTTTCGCCAACCAACCGATTAAACAATGATGATTTTCCGGCGTTTGTGTTGCCAGCCAACGTAATGTTAAAACCGCTGCGGATAGCACGGGACGCGGCATAGCGCGAAATTGCACTGTCGATTTTATTGTATAAATTTTGCGTTTTGTCGCGAATTTTTTCGCCGATGTTTGTTGGTAATTCGTCGTCGGCATAGTCCAAAATCGCGGCGGCGTATGCGGCGATTTCAACCATTTGCGTGCGCCATGTGTCGTAAATCCGACTGTCGCGGCCGGTCATTGATTGCAGTGCGGCGCGACGCTGGCGTTCGGTCTGGGCGTCCAGCAGGGCGGCCAGGCCATCAATGTCTGCCAAATCCATTTTTCCGTTCAAAAACGCGCGGCGCGAAAATTCACCGCGGGTTGCCATACGCGCGCCCGTGGTTGATAAAAAATCAAAAATTTTATTTATCACCGCTGGTGCGCCATGCGAATAGATTTCAATTACGTCTGTGCCAGTGAATGAATGTGGCGCGGCAAAAAATACCAATATCGTTTGGTCAATCAAATCGCCCGCATTATCGGTCAGGTTTGTAAAATACGTGCGGCGCGCATCAAAATTACTGCGCCCCAACATTCGTGCAAACAAATCGCGCAAATTGTCGCCAGAGATGCGAATAACGGCAACGCCACTTTTCCCATGCCCCGATGACAGGGCAAAAATCGTATCATTATTATTCATTATTTATTTCCAGATATTTCCTTTAATGCCAATGGAACCAATTTTGCAACGTCAGCATTTGGATTGGCGGCAACCAGTTTCTGGGCCACTTCAACAATGTCCAGACGGCGATATCCCAATGATTCCAATGCCGCCAGCAAATCGGGCAGGGCAGAACCGCCTGCGTCTGCGGTTGCGTCAAAATTAAACACGTTGCCAGCAATTTTGTTCTTTAATTCAACAATAATTTTTTCGGCCACCTTTTTCCCGACGCCTGGGGCGGCGGTGATTGTTTTTGTGTCACCTGTTGCAATGGCAGACATCAGTGTGTCGGTTGGCAATGTGTTTAAGATAGACAAAGCCCCCTTGGGCCCGACGCCCGATACCCCCGTCAGTTGCACAAACAGGTTTTGTGCCGCCAGCGTCTTGAACCCGAACAGACGGATTGAATCCTCGCGTACAACGGTTTCAATCCATAGTGCAACCGTTTCGCGCGGGGACAGCACGTCGGGGGTAAAAACCTTGTATCCGACAGGGCCTGCCATCAAAATTACGAATCCGTCGCCAATATAGTCAACAACCCCTTGCAATTTGCCAATCATTTGTTATCCTTTTGGGGTAATTCTAATCTAATTAAAGTAAAAGGTCAAATATGAGTGGACACAGCAAATGGCACAATATTCAACACAAGAAAGGTGCCGTGGACGCCGCGCGCAGCGGTTTGTTCACAAAACTGGCACGTGAAATCACGATGGCCGCAAAACTGGGCGATAAAAATCCGGACAATAATCCACGTTTGCGCTTGGCGGTTCTGAATGCACGTAAAAATTCTATGCCGAACGATAACATCAAACGCGCGATTGACAAGGCGTCGGGCAGCAATACTGAAAGTTATGTTGCCGTTCGTTACGAAGGATATGGACCAAACGCAGTTCCTGTGATTGTAGAGGCATTGACCGATAATCCACGTCGTACTGTGCCAGAAATCCGCAATATATTTGCGAAAAATGGTGGCAACATGGGCGAAGAGGGCAGCGTTGTATTTATGTTCACGCGCGCGGGTCAAATTATGTATCCTGCATCCATCGGCAAAACCGAAGACGAAATGATGGAAATCATAATGGACGCTGGTGCGGACAATATTGAAACCGCAGACGAAGGTTTTATTATTACGACCAAACCAGATGATTTTATCAACGTGCAAAAGGCATTGAACGATGTTTTGGGTGAACCAGACAGTGCGGAATTGACATGGATTCCAAATATGCCGGTTGATTTGGACGACGAAGCGTATGCCAAATTGGAAAAATTGGTAGATGCGCTGGACGATAATGACGACGTTCAAAAAGTATTTACCGCAGCAGCGTAAT
Source organism: uncultured Rickettsiales bacterium (assembly GCA_900549365.1). GTDB lineage: Bacteria > Pseudomonadota > Alphaproteobacteria > Rs-D84 > Rs-D84 > Enterousia. Next base: position 6,064 of record UROD01000032.1, read on the forward strand.
AAAAAATGCCCCGTTGGGGCATTTTTATTAGAGCATAGATAATAGAGAATAGATAGTGCGCCGTTTGGCGCACGTATTTTAACTGAGTTTTTTCCGTTGCCACCAGATTGCGATTGCAGGGCACAGGAATAACAAAATCCCCAACATCTGCCACAGGGCAATGCCACTGATTGCAGAAAAGAAAATAACCATTGGTGATATTCCTGTCAGTACAACCAGCATTAACAAAAAGTGTGGTACGAATAATGTCAGTGCCAGCACAATTGCGCCCAGAATTAAATTGATGAAAAATGCGCGAAACAGTGTTCCTTGTTTAATTGCCATTTTCGCATTCATCGTTTCATAAAAATCTTTTTTCATGTTTTCCCCCTTTACCTTGTATCATAGCACATAGCGCGTTTTTTTAGAAATTGAATTTAGTCATATTGGCGTGCGTCAATGCAATGGCCAATGCATCACTCTCGTCTGGTGTTTTGGGATGTGCCGCCGGCAGCAATATGCGCACCATTTTATACACTTGGTCTTTGTCGGCGTGTCCCGCAGACGTCAGTGCTTTTTTTATTTTGTTGGGCTCGTATTCATATATTGGAATGTCGCGTGATGATACTGCAACGATTGCCGCCGCGCGGGCGTGTCCCAGTGTCAATGTTGTTTGTGGGTTTTTGTTTACAAATGTGATTTCAATACTGCATACGTCGGGCGAAAAAGTATCAATCAATTCAGATACGCCACGAAATATATTTGCCAGACGTACCGGCAATGTGTCGCGGGCAGGGGGCAGTATTACGCCACTGGCAATATATGTACGATTGCTGCCGGCGGTATCTATTATCGCCCAGCCAGTATGCAGTAATCCAGGGTCAATTCCCAAAATACGTGTCATGTGCGTTTATTTCCTGAAACTAATTTTGCCGATTGCCGTGCGGCCGAAATAGTTATTTAACTTTTTTGTAATTTCGTCGGTCATATATGACAACTGCAATGTGAATGCCGGATTTTTTGGACGAATTGCAATGTTATATCGTCCGTCGCGCATTTTTTTTATTGCGGCAATTTGCGCAATCGCAGCGATGTCGGCCCCCATAATTTCTGGCCACCGTGCCACCAAGTCCGCGTCCGATGCGCGAAAACCGAAATGGCGCATCAGGCCACCCATCGCCCCCGCCAATGTTTGGGGGCGCGCGATGCGGTGTGAAAATTTATCTGGTTGGTTTGACATACGTATATTCTTTCGGCATCAAGATAAACATTTCCCCTTGGGCATGTTGACCGTGGGCATACTTGTATGCCTCGTCCCCTTTGCCAAAGAAAATATCTGCACGAATCCAGCCACGGATTGCACTGCCTGTATCTTGGGCAATCATCAGGCGACGAAAACGACGACCATCAGACAGGTTTGTGTTGATGTAAACCGGCATACCAAGTGTATATATGCTGTCGTCCATGGCAATGGAACGTATTTTAGACAAAGGCGTTCCCAATTTCCCAATTACATCAGGTGGAACAGATTCATAGAAATACACATAACGCGGATTTTTGTAAATCACATCTTTGGCCAATGCGGGATTCTGTTTCAGATATGTCCACACGGCATCTGCGGAATAACCGCCATCTGGGCGAATGCCACGACGACGCAATTCTTCGCCAATGGATTTGAATGGCATATCGTTGACCGCAGCAAAGTTCAATTTAACCATTTTGCCGTCGTCCAGTTGCAACATACCGCTGCCCTGAATTTGAATGTTTTGGACATCAACGATGTTTGCCCAATATAAAACGCGCCCGATTTGTTTTTCGACAATGTCTTGTTTTGCAACACCCTTGTAAGCGCGTCCATCGGTTGGTACGCCCATCAGCGGTTCGTTGCATGTGGCGGTTTTGGTGCGGCATGCGGGGATAATTGGGGAATAGTAACCGGTATATGTCCCGCGGTCTGTGCCGTTGTCGTTATATACTTTGTACG
>UROD01000033.1 GCA_900549365.1 uncultured Rickettsiales bacterium
AAATATTGTCATTGCGAGGAATGAAATGACGAAGCAATCCAGTTAATATAACGGTGCGCCGATGGCGCGGCTTTATTTACTGGATTGCCACGCTACGCTCGCAATGACAAGGTTGCTAATCTATTATCTATGCTCTATTATCTATGCTCTAAAAAACGCGCCGAATGGCGCGTTTTTTTACATGACCTTGCCCTGTGTCGGGTAAAAGGTCAACTGAATCTTTTCCCACTTGTCAAATTCGCCAACAGGCAACATCTTGAACGGCTGGCACACGTTTATCGCACTGCGAATTGTGTCCAAAACATATGCAAACGCGGGGTCTGTTTCTGCGCGCGCGGCAGATTCAAACCAAACATCGCGCACCGTGCCATTGCGACGCATCGTCAGGTGCGCCACCGCACGAATATCACCAATATCCGAACGCGACGTGTCAATCGACCAACAGCGCGTCATCGCCACACGCAACGCATCAACAACCGATATAGTCAACGTTCTGTCCAGCGATACAACCTCGCGATTGACGCGAACAACTGTCTTTTTGCGTGGGGCGGGGGTGTCATCTGGTTTCTTGACATCGGCGGGCTTTTCGGGCTCTGGCTGTTTTTTCTCGGGCTCAGGTTCTGGTTCTTCGACCAGCGATGGCGTTTCAATCGGCTTTGGCTCTGCGACCGGTGTGGGTGCAGGTTTGGGTTCTGGCTGTTTGGTTTCTGGTTGGGGCTTTGGTGCGTCGGGCACACTGTCTGCATTCACGTTATGCAGACGCGTTTCGTCGCCCGTGATGCGTACAGCGTTCAAGTCAATTTCATAAATTTGAATCCGATCGGGCGCGACCAGTTTTGCGCGCTGGGTCAACACGGCAAAAGACGTTATCATAATCGCCAACACAACCAAGTGCCCCATCACGGACATCAATAAATTTTCAGAATTAAAGATGTTAAATTTATATTTCATAATAAAGTTCAAAGTTCAAAGTTCAGAGTTCAAAGTTTTGCCCTCGGAATCCCTGAAATTTATTGTTTTTGTTGTTGCCATCAAAATTTTTGTTATTTCATTACAGTCCTTGTATACACTGGTATATTCTGTTGCTGTCAAATATTTTGAATTTTTTAACAGGCGCAACCAATACTGGGTTTCAGCGCATTCTTTCAGTGCAATATAAACTTTGGACAAAAAATCTTTTTTTGTTATTGCGCATTCTGCCTCTGCCAGATTTGCACCAATGCTGGTTCCAGACCGTAAAATTTGTTTTGATAACACATACTCCTTTCTTGTATCAGTCAGATGATTATACAATTTTATTATTCTTAGTGCAAACGCCTCACTTTTCTTCATTGCGATATTATTTTTCATCGGTTTCTCATTTGAACTTTGAACTCTGCACTCTGAACTTTTATTTATCTATTTGGGTGCGCAGACCAACACGCTGGAAACCCGCGTCCTTTAATTTTCCCATCACTGACATCACCGCGCCATAGTCCGCGCGACGATCGCCATTTATCATTATTGTCAGTTGCGGGTTTTCACCACGCATCGCAATCGCGCGTTTGACAACATCGTCCCGCGACAGTTGCATTTCGCCGATATAGTACCGCCCCGATGCATCAACACTGATTTGAATTGCATGGTCGTTTCCCGTCAGGGTTGTATGCCCCGCCGCAGGCAAGTCCAAATCAATACCCGTGGTCATCATAGGCGTAGTCACCATAAACACCGCCAACAACACCGTCATGATATCAATCATTGGTGTCAGCGAAATTGCGGCATCTGAATTTCTCTGTCTTCTGCGCGACATTTTTTCATTCCCTTATTTACGTGCGGATTGCATTTCACGACGCGCGTCATCTAAATCGTCGTACAGGTTATCAACCTTTTTAATAAAATATTGGTACGCAATCGCCGCCGGCACAGCCGCAATCAGCCCCAACGCCGTTGTACCCAATGCGGTCGCCAACCCTGGGGCAACAACACCAATTGACACGGACTGGTTTACGCCGATGGATGCAAACGAATCCATAACACCCCAAATTGTGCCGAACAGACCAATAAATGGCGCAACATAAGACACCATAGATAAAAACCACAGATTGCGTTCAAATGGCCGTGTCAGGCGGTCAACAATTAAATCCATGTTATCTGTGGCCTTTATTTTAACAGGATTCTGTTTTGTGTAATGCCACATACGAATTTTTTCAATAATAATTGCCCATGACATAATACTGCCAATGACCAAGACGATTGATATAAACAATGTCATCAAATCGCCAGTGAACAGATTCATCAGAGAAAAACTGTTTGTTGTTTCCATTTTTCCTTTCCTTTTTATTATTCTGTTATTTTTTGTAAAATCTGGTCGGGGATACGTTTCGGACGCATGTCGCCGCCAATATATGCCGCCGTAACGCATAGTATAGCATAAATTTCACCATCACGCACGAACTTTTGTTCCAGTTCCAGTGACGCTGCGCCAATGTGCGTAATTGTTGATTCCACTACAAAATCATCACCCAGTTTCAACGGACGAATATATTTGATATTCAGTTCACGCACGACAAAGCCCAAATCGCCATCTGGGCGCGGCACACCGCGCAGCCAATTCATACGCGCACGTTCGGCGATTTCAATATACCGACCGTGATAGACGATGCCACCCGCGTCCGTGTCCGCATACGCAATCGCAAACGGAAATTTATGAATTTTCATACGTATTCCTAAAACATTTAACGGGCCTTGGCATGCCCCAGTTGATCCAATACTTTTCGCACATCAACATTACGAACCGTATTAAAACGATCCGGCCAATGCTTACCATATTTCGTCATGTATCCACCTTGGTGGCGTGCATTTGCATTTGAATACAAATGGTGCAAAAATTCACGTTCGCCGTCATCTGCAACTATCAAAGTATTACATTCCTTAAGCAGGCGCCGAACAGACACTTCATCGTTTTCTGCAATGCCACCGTGCGCCTTCATATAGTCAACATACTTTACATACGGATACAATGTCGGCACATTTGACAAATCCACGCCATAGCAGAAAGAAACAACTTTATAAAAATCACCGTATATCCGCGCATCATCAACCCGTCCGACATCCAAGCCAAAGTCATACATTAACTTGTCATATCCTAATACACGAATCCCATATGTCCGTGATTTTAATGTATATCCTGTGGGTAACGGAATAAAAATTCTGGCGGTATAAATGTTCATCATCTTATTACTTCTCCAATCCCAAATGGTGGTATCCAGCGTCGGTTATCACGCGACCACGCGGGGTGCGCTGGACAAAACCCAACTGCATCAGGTACGGTTCAATTACATCTTCGATGGTGTCTGCGGGTTCTGACAATGCCGCTGCCAAGTTTTCGATGCCCACCGGCCCGCCAGCATAATGACGAACAATCGTTGTCATATATTCGCGATCTATTTCATCCAAACCACAACCATCAATATGCAACTGGAACAATGTTGTCTTGATTGTATCAGGCGAAATTTCATTGCGCCCCAACGCACCCGCAAAATCCCGCGCACGTTTTAACAGACGATTTGCAATACGCGGTGTTCCACGCGCACTGCGCGCCAGTGTCAGTGCTGCATCCGCATCAATCGGCGTCCCCAGAATATTCGCACTGCGCACAATAATCCGCGCCAAATCATCTGGCGAATAGAATGTCAGACGCAAATCAATTCCAAAACGGTCGCGCAACGGATTAGACAGCAATCCCGTACGTGTTGTCGCCCCCACCAACGTAAACGGGGGCAGGTCAATACGCACACTTTTTGCCGATGGCCCTTCGCCCAGCATGATGTCCAACTTGAAATCTTCCATTGCGGAATACAAGACCTCTTCAATCGCGGTGGGCAAACGGTGTATTTCATCAATAAACAGCACATCCATTGGTTCAAGGGCGGTTAAAATCGCAGCCAAATCCCCTTGCTTGGTCAACATGGGCGCAGATGTCGCGCGAAAATTCGTCCCCAATTCATTTGCCACAATGTGTGCCAACGTTGTTTTGCCCAACCCTGGGGGGCCATACAGCAAGACATGGTCCATTGCCTCGCCCCGCGATTTTGCACCATTGATAAACACCGACAAGTTCTGTTTCAGTGCATCGTGTCCGATAAAATCCGACAAAGTATGTGGGCGAATGGTCGCCGCCATTTCATCGGGAATATTAGGGTCTAAAAAACGTTTTGTGTCTGTTTGCATGTTATTCTTTTATAGTAATTTATCTTCGGAATTTTCACGCCCAACATAGGCCTTCAAATCGTTGTACATCTGGCGCAGGTCAGCGGGTGTAGAATAATTCGCGTCAGCATTTTTAACACGAATTGTTTCCAAATCAATTTGCGCCTGTTTCTTTAATACTTGGGTCAGGTGCGTTGCAAACGCGCGCGCATCATCAGATTCCGCCGCCCCCTGTAACAACAGCCCACGATTTGGACGCGGGGACAAGAACGCAAAGTCAGATAACGATGCGTCAGGCGACACCAGCGCAAAACCAGAAACCTCGGGCCGACGCATCATTGCCTGCAATACATACCATGCGCCCAACTGGTGTCCCGCCAGCCAAATTTTATCACTGTCTTCGTTTTTATTTTGAATCCAATCAATGACCGTCGCGATATCCAACATATTGTCCGCAGTTGTACCAATTGATCCTTCGGAATCATTTACACCACGATAATTAAACCGTACGACCGAAAAACCAATATCCATAAATGCACGAAACATCGCATAAGATACCCTGTCATTCATATGATATTTTTGTCGCGGGTTTCCAGACAGCACCACTGCCAATGGTGCAGATGGCGTTTCAGATTTATGATATACCGCGTGCAACTTGCCGGCTTCGCCAGAAATTATGACATCTACCATGTTTCCACCTTTCCTTATTCTATACTTACTGGTTATAACGTTAGAACAAACAGATAACAATTTTCAATAAAAATATTTTTGCTTTGACACAGATACCACGAATGTTTTAAGATTTAATATAAAAAGAAAGAAAGGTTCTGAATATGGCTAAATTTATTTTGCCCGCGATAATCGCATCTGTACTGGCAATGCCCGCATTTGCGGACGATACCGAAATCGTGTACGATAATTTCCAGACAATCTATACCGAAACACCGGTTCAGTCGTACTATGCGTACCCAGACGATCCAAATTTTATTCCAGAAACCGAATTTATGGAACGTGCCGACAGTTTGAACTATGACCAAAACATCGTTGATGCCCGTGCCGCAGAAACACAGGCGCACCCAGGCGTCACGTTTGCGGACCGCCCAATGATTATTTGTCGTAATTTTGGGTGCACACGTTTGAACGATAAAATCACACGTACGTTTTTGTTCAACAGTTTGGCAAACATGTTCATGATGAATGCACATTCGCGCCTATATATATGCGAAGCCGACCCATTTTCACGCGACTGCTTGCAATCGGGCATTTCATTCCCTGTACGCAGTGGCATTGCCAACGCAATGGTCAAAATTCCAAAGGCCACAATTTCACAGGTCAATGTTTCAACTGGTCTGTCCAAGGCAACAGTCGGTATGACCTATGAATTTCTGGTCAACGGCATTGATCGCACATGCGAACCAACCGTGATGGATATCGTTGTACCCATCAATTCACAGGCAACATTGTCCAACCGTGAATTTGCGTGCAATATGACCAGCGACGGCGTGTCTAATATATCCCTGTTGGTCAGCATTGACTACATTGATTTGGACTATGGTATTATGGGCGGATATTATTCACTGGGGATGCAAGGTCCAACCACCGGCGGTGGCACGGGTTATGCATTGTTCAAGACAGAATTTACAACGTCCGGCATGCAATTCCGTGCGGCGGTCGAAGATGAATCTGATTTGGGTGGCGCAAACAACCGTATGCGGACAATTCGCCCTGGGGAATACGCCGTTGAACCAATGAAAAAGTAAATGACCAGAACTGTTCTGATTATTGACGACGATGATATGTTGCGTCGCGTCTTGGCGCACGGACTGCAGGATGCCGAATTCAACGTTTTGTGTGCCGAATCCGCCGAAACCGGCGCGGAAATTCTGTCGCGTATGACGGTTGATGCAATCGTGCTTGACAGAATGATGACTGGTATGGACGGGTTGACCTTTCTGACCAAAATACGTGACACAGGCAATGCGACACCGGTTATCATGTTGACCGCGATGACGGGGGCAGAAAACGCGATTGATGGCCTGTCACACGGTGCGGACGATTATCTGGCCAAACCATTCCAGTTGCGCGAACTGGTTTTACGTCTGAATAATATGATGAAACAGCGCGCGGCACGCGGCGCGGCCGTTCAAATGCCAAACGGATTGGTATTTACCGATGGGGAATTTTTTATCACAGACGCCACCGGCACATCACGTGTTTTGGCTTTATCGGGCGCAGAAAAGAAATTATTGACCAATTTAACCCAGCCAATGGGCAACATTGCGCCGGCGTCGCCCATGGTTGCAAAACGCTTGCGCATGAAATTAAATGGTGTATTATCAGATTTAGATATAATAACAATTCGGGGGCGGGGCTATAAAATGGTATCCACCGCACCTGATAAACCCAAGGACTAGAAACATGAGATTGATGCCACGCAGTTTTTTATGGCGTACAATATTGATGATTACCGTGCCTCTGATTGTGGCGCAGGTTATTGTGGCAAATGTATTCTTTGGAAACCACTGGCAACGTGTGCATTCCACACTGGCGCGCACACTGGCGGGTGAAATCACCACAATGATGAATTTCGTTGATACGGGCAACAGTGGGGCACTGAACGCAATGGCACGCGATGTCGGTATTAATGTATCGATAAATCAGCACTTGAATCGTCCAAAGCATAATGATAACGATGCCCGCGAAATGGGCCATTTGGCATCAGAATTGTCCAAACGCATCAACCGTCATGCAGATATTTATATGGACAAGGGCAAGCGTCTGATTTACGTGGACGTCCCAACGAATGATGGCCAAATTGCGACATTCGGCACAACGCTGTATCGCGTATATTCCACCAGTACAGAGGTATTTATTATCTGGTTGGTTGGTTCGTTCTTGATTGTATTGATTTTGATTTCGCCATTCATTGTTTTGCACACACGCAGCATTCGCCGCATTGCCAAGGCCGCCAATCGGTTTGGTCGCGGTCTGGACGCCCCAGGGTTCAAGCCATCTGGCTCGCGCGAAATCCGCGAAGCGGCACTTGCTATGATTACAATGAAAGAACGCCTGAACCGATACAATCGCACACGTACAGATATGCTGAACGCGGTCAGCCACGATTTGAAAGCACCATTGACCCGTATGCGTTTGGCGGTTGAAACGGGCAGTGCAACCAACGCTGAATTGATTCAAGACATTGACCGCATGACCGAAATGGTCAACGGGTATCTGGCATTCGCGCGTGGCGAAATGCCCGAAATAGAACAGTCCACGGAATTACCGGCAATGTTGTTGCGTATTGCGCGTGACGCCGCACCGAAAAAGACAATTGAAACGTCATTCCCAGATACGCCGGCCCAATTCTATGCGCGTCCGATGGCGTTGGCGCGTGCATTTGGCAATATCATTGAAAATGCTGCCCGCTATGCCAAAAAGAAAATCCGCATCACAGAGGTCGATACCGCTGACCAAGTCGAAGTGATTATCGAAGACGACGGCCCAGGTATTTCAGATGACAAAAAGGCCGACGCGTTGCGTCCATTTGTCCGACTGGACAATGCCCGCGGGCGCGACACCGGTGGCACAGGGCTGGGATTATCAATTGCACAAACCGCAATTGAAAACCACGGCGGCCAGATTTTCTTGGAAAACAGCGATTTGGGCGGTCTGCGCGTTCGTGTTGTTTTGCCAATGTAAGGTTTCACAATTATATTTCGACGGGTAATTAAAATGAATTTGTATAAATATGTATCAGATGCGATAAACGACAAACTG
>UROD01000034.1 GCA_900549365.1 uncultured Rickettsiales bacterium
AAATGACGAAGCAATCCAGTTGATAATGTTGCGCGCAGCGCACAAAATTTGAACTTTGCACTTTGATATTTGAACTTTGAAAAAAACGCCCCAACGGGGCGTTTTTTATCGTGTGCGCTGGAATATAACCATTTCGACCCCGCGTGTGGGGGCAATGGTTTGCTGGTGCGCCAGTGTCATGTTATGTGTATGAATATTGATGCCATCATATTTATATCGTGCCATCTGGGGCAGGTACACAATGCGCCCACCAATGCGGAGGTGCTTTATCAAACTGCCCAGAATGTTCGCCTGTGCCGTACCGTCCATGCCATAATCAAATATGTTTGATATATCAATCAAATCATATTCTGTGGTCAGTTTTGTATGCAGAGTTTCTATGTCACTGTTGATAAAATGAAATGGTTGTTTTACCAATGTTTTTAGTTTGGCGTATTCTGCATCTGTAAATTGATTTTCTGGGTATGAATCAATTGGACAGCCCGCACCAAAGTCAATCTTGTTTGCGTTCGCGCGCATTTCGTCAACGGTCGCGGCGGGCATATGTTTCATAACGTGCGCCAAACTGACCAAATTCATTGGCTCGTGCGAATAGTGCAATTCGCGCATCAGTTGTGTGTACTGGTCACGAGGCATCATTTGAATTGCTGTCGTTTTGATGTCCTGAATCATGTGTGCGCATTTTGTGATGTCGTATGTGTCGACGTTTTTCGCGCCGGTCAATTTGTATGTCAGTGCTTGGTCGCCACTGCCTGCGACGGTCAGGACGTTTTGCGCACCGGCGGTCTGGGCGCGCGCCCAACGCCAATTTTCGTTTGTGATTGTATATGCTGGTGTAAATTCTTTGTTCATGTGGTTGGCTCCCTCTGTCTTTATCTGTTACCCATAATTATATAATACAAAAAATAAAATTGTCAATACACGAAGGGTGTTTTTTTTATATGTATTGGAAAAATGCGCTTTTTTTAGTCGCAGTTATGTGTTAAAATTGCATGAATAGGAAAGGGTTTCTGTGATGAAGAGAGTTTTTGTTTTTTCGGCCGTATTATTGGGATTGTTTACCGCCGCTGATGCAGCGCAAGCGCCGAACCCACGTGGCGCGCGCAGTGGGGCATCAAATGGTACAACAACGACGGTGTCGTCGGCACGCAGTGCGGTTTCTGCGCGCAGTGGGGTGACCGCCCCGACCAGTACATCGGGACGCACAGGGGCGACTGGGCGTACAACGGTTTCGCGTGGTACGGCTACATCTGGGGGTGCGTCCGTGGTTGCACGCGCAGGCACAAAGCAAAAGGTTATAGGCGCCGGAACCAAGGTTGCATCGGCGACCAAGAACGTTGTTGTCAGCGAGGCGTGTCAGCAGAAATACGACGGCTGTATGGATTCTTTTTGTATGGTTGATAATGACAATGGTGGACGTTGTGTTTGCAGTGACAGAAATGCTGAACTGGATTCTGTGTTGGCGGAAATCGAGAAATTAGACCAGCAATCGTACCAGATGGCAACGGTTGGCGTTGAAAAGATTGAAATGGGCGCGGACGCTGATGCGGTAATGGCGAATGTAAATTCGGTTGTTAATGCGTTGGACAAAGAAAACAGCAAGACCAGTGCGCGTAAATCTTTGAATCTGGATTTGTGGAATACGACGTTTGATGATTCTGATGATGATATCTGGTCATCGGTGGACAGCGTTGCCAGTTCCGTTGATGGCAAGACGGGTGATTCCCTGTACCGTGCGGCGAACAGTATTTGTGTCGCCCAGATGCCAGAATGTGGCAGTGAACTGTCAATGTTGCAACTGATGTATTCCCAGCGGATTAAATCGGATTGTAACGCATATGAAAACAGTTTGAAACAGCAGAAAAACGCCAGTGCAAACAAACTGGCATCGGCCCAGCAAGCCATGCGCGAGGCCGCATTGGAACAATATCGCAGTGCCAACAAATATGATTTGGGTCAATGCACGACTGAATTCAAAAAATGTATGATAAACACAGGTGGTTGTGGCAGTGATTTTGCCAACTGTGCATCTGTTGCGGCGTCTGATAACACCAATGTGAACAAGAGTCGCCGTGGTAAATCCACAACATATTCTATCAAGGGCGCGACAACAACGATAGAAATATCGTCGTCAACGTATGACACGTTGTATGCGAAAAAGCCATTGTGTGAAAACGTTACTAAACAGTGCGTTGCGGTCGCTGACCAAGTGTGGGACACATTCCTGCGCGAGGTTGCACCCCAGGTCAAGAGTGCGGAACTGATTGCAGAAAACAATATTCGCCAGAGTTGCATTGGCACAATATCAGAATGTTTTCAAAAGGCGTGTAAGGACACGATTGACCCAAATGATCCAGACGGTTCGTACGATATGTGTCTGTCGCGACCAGAGACGATGTTAAACGTGTGCAAGATACCATTGAATGCATGCGGAATTGACGCGTCGTCTGCGGCCAAGGCCGAAGGGTCTCAGATATGGCAATATGTTGTTGCGCGTCTGGCATCAATGCGCGCGGACGCATGCACGACCGAGGTCAAAGAATGCCTGCAATCAACGGATCGTTGTGGCAAGGATTATTCGCAGTGTGTTGGTTTGGACACCGATACCATCGTGCGTATGTGCCCAACAGAAAAGTTGACGGCGTGCGTTCAAAAATATAAAGGTAATACGTCTGATTTGGATGAATACCTGTCCAGTGTTGCCCAAGGTATCATGTTAGATATTGATAACAGCATGTTGACCCAATGTCAAAATGCAGCAGACGAAGCCATGATTAAAGTTTGCGGTGATACCGAAAACTGTGACGGTCTGGCATTGGATGATGGGCTGGGTGGTCGTTCACTGGAATACAAGATTTGTAAGTATAGCACATCGGACGACAGCATGAATATTGACTATTCAAATTGCCGTACGGATGTGTCGCAAATTCGTGATAGTGAATTGGGGCGCGTTGCTGGGTCTACAACGGGTGAACTGGGCGCGGTGACACCACTGGCGGGCGTTTTGGACGGAACAATTTATTGGGAAAATATTGATTTTGATGATGATGGTAAATTGTCTTCGTTAGATGATTATTTGGCAAAAATTGATGCAACAGGTATGTCAGACGCTCAAAAAGAAAAAGTTAAATCTGAACTGGCGGTTTTACAGCGTGGTATCAATAATGCCATTGCCACTATCGAGGCCGACCCAACCGTTCAGTATTGTATGACGGGACGTCGCGTTCAGGGCTTGACGCGCACAACCAAGACGGATGAAGGTGTGGTTCGTAATCGTACATCATTTGGTTCAGACGAAGGACGCTTTACCGGTTTGACACAGCAAATGCGTATGAAAATTGCAACGTCTGCGTTAAAGAAAGCCAAGGCAAACTATTATGCAAAATATGATGAATTGAATACCAAGATGTTACAGGACTATGCAACGATTGGTGAACGTATTGCAGAAATGCAAAACGAAAATTCGTTGGATTCGCGTCGCGAGATTGCGCGTATTGCGTGTACCAGTTTTGCCGAAGGGGCGGCATTGCCACGCAGTGCAAATCCACCAAAGGGTGCGTTTGGTAAAGTATTAGCGGCCACTGCCGTTGCGGCTGCCGCGGTTGCGATTCCGTTCACGGGTGGTGCGTCTGCTATTGTGATAGGGGTTGCTGCTGGTGGTGTCGCGGGTATCGGACTGAGTGCCAACGCAGGTTCGGACAGCGCAAATGGCAGTGATGGCGGTGCCGTTTCGCGTGATTTGGTTGGTACAAAGCAGGTGAATCAGTGGAATTACAAAGAAGTGATAACCGCAACATTTGAATGGGATACGCTGAATTGTCACAAATGTACTCGCGTTCAACAATGTTCCAAGACGCGTCGTCCATGGTTTGGAAATAAATATTGCCAGACATGGGAAGAACCAGTTGAAACATGTACGGATACTCAGTTCTGATGAATAAATAAAAAACGCCCGTTTGGGCGTTTTTTATTCTGGTAATTCGTCGGGACGGGTGATAACCGTAATGCCGGCGGCTGTCCATTTTTCGCGCATCTGGTCAAAATCCATAATATTCGTTGCGCCCATGTACAGAACCGGTTTGACATTATGTTTTTCGGCGGCGCGCACCAGTTCCAAAACAGGTGATGTTTTTTGTTGACCTGTTGCAAACCAATTCTCGTCTTCGGCAACCCAGAAATTTGGATCGTCGTGAACGGCGATTGCCAATTTGTCTGTAATCAGTATGTCGCCATCGGTTGCAACGATTTTTATATTGTGGTCGTGCATGTATTCGGTGATTGAGGCGTTTTTTGTAGGTGTTGTGGCGGGCGCGTCGTCAAAATTTATTTCTGTAAATACTGGTGCGTCCATATCTGCGATATTTGAATCAATGTTCGTGTCGTCAAAATCATCACCTAAATCAAAATCGGTTGGCAATGGAAATGCATTGTTTTCGGTTGTGGTGTTTTGTTGTGCGGTCGCGACAGAATGTGTGGTTGGTGCAATAATTTCTGCAATGGCGGATTTTGTATCAATCGCCGGTGGAATGTTTGATGCAGTGTCAACACTGCGTGTGTCCACAGATGATATTTGTTCGCGCCCAGCATTATTGCGTGCGCGCAGATATGCCGCGCGTAATTCCATCGGCAGTCCGTCGGGCAGGGGGCGCGCCGCGGGCGCGTCATCGGCGGCGGTAGGTGTATCGGTTGTGGTGGCCGCAGCGGCCGGTGCACGTTGTAAAAATGCGGGCAATGGAATTGTGAACAATGGTGCGCCAGTACGCACGATAATCGCTGTTGTTGATGTGTATATTGGCAACAGTGTTAAAATCATAATGCCAAAAACAAAACCTGCAAAACCGTGGAGTTGTGCGTTTGCCAGTCGTGTCCAGTGTGCGTACGACAGCATATCAAAGCCGAATAATATGCGGAACAGGGCATATGCCACGCAAAAATAGCACACCGTCCAGATAATGACGTATTTTTGTTTCTTCAAAAAATCAAGTATGCGTTGCATACTGTAAATTATAGACAATAAATAAAATTTGTCAAGATGCGTTGTGCGCGCGTGAATATTATCTAAAAAACGCTTTTTTTTGGGTGTTTTTTATGGCATAATATCACAGATAGAAAGGGAGATTTTTTTATGCAGATTTTTCTGAAAATGTTTGGTTTATCGACCGCTGTTTTGGGCTTGGTTGTGACGGGCGCGTTTGATGCAAATGCCGCGGCAACTGGGCGTGCGGCGTATGATACGGTGCGCGCGACATCATCAACATCGACCGCGCGTATGCCTATAATGCCAACATTGCCGATAAATTCTGTGGGCAATTTGTCGCCAGATGTGCCGACCACACCGACGCCAAATCCAAAACCTGATGTTCCAACACCAGATCCCAAACCAGACCCAGAACCAACGCCAGAATGCCCTGATGGTGGGGTGAAAAATTCTGATTATACCATCACGAATTGCATGAATGATGTGTTGTCGTGCGTAAATCGTGGGGCGTTGCCAAATGGTCTAAACGATTTATTTAACGAAGATTTGCGTAATGCGATTATGAACGGTATGAATCTGTGTGCGGTTCAGGTTGAAAAGTGTATTACCACGGTTCGTCGCGATTGTGAAAATGTGTATCGCACAACGGCGGACGTTTGGTTGGACTTTAACTCCCGCGTGATTCAGCCGGAATATTACAACTTTGTTTTGCGCAAGACCGGATTGACACCAAATCAGGCGGAAAATACATGTTGGTTGCTGGACAAGAATACATATGGCCCATCGTTTAGCGCGGTGGCAAATGATGGTACGGTAACTGCGGAATATAATAACAAGGTTGGCGCATACAACAGCCAACAGGGTAACGTTCTGGTCAAAAATAATCCACAGGGTGTTCGGGTCAATAATGGTAACTCTGGGGTTGATGGCCAGCGTGGACATTATGCACGTTGGGACGCGACCAAGGCCGAATGTTGGGTTCGCGTTGCCGCGTATAACAAAGATGAACAGATTAAAAACAGTTGGTTGTTCGGTGCCGCGGGTGACGATAAAATGGCAGAGGTATGGAAACTGGCCGGCGACACATTTACATGCAACAAGGATTTGTTCGGATTTTCATTGCTGAATGATACCAGCACGGCGGCCGTTGTTGGCGTTGGTGGTGGTACATTGGTTGGTGCGGGTGTCGGCGCGATTGCGGGACACGGTGCGCGCAACTTTGATTGCACCAATAATGCGCAGGTTAAAAAGTTAGCAGAACAGTTGACGCAAAGCGGCAACATAGGAATCCTGAATGAATTTATGGAACGGGAAAATCGTGTTACGCCAAATGCCAAAAATTTAACACGTGCCCAGTGTCAGGAAATTGTGAACCTGTATTCTGTGCACAAGCAGTTGAATACGGCATTGGACGATTGTCGCGATGTGTCTGAATACACCCAAGAGAATCAGTTGACGGTAAGAATAAGATACATGGCGTCGGATGCAGAGGCAGCCAGTGTTGCTCAAGATATTATCGACAGCAGTTTTCCACAGTGCCGTGGCAAATCGTTGGATGCATGCATGCAGGTTTTGACAAATGCTTGTGCAACGCATGCTGATGATTGCATATCATATTTGCAGAGTTCGGGTTACGTAGGTGCTGATGCGTCGGCAAAGTTTGATATCAATGTTACAACGAAATCTAACATTGTTGGCAAATGTGCATTTCGCCCAATCAATATTGCCAAGATAAATGGCGAATTGATTTATTGCAATCCAACAGAAAATGGTTGCCAGACCGCAACAGATATTCGTACAGATGTTGACCGTTTAGGTCGCGCGCTGTTGGGATTGGATATTTTGGCCGGCGAAAAATCCAACATGGCCAAAAGTGTCGGTATTGGTGCGGCAACGGGTGCGGGCGCGGGTGGTTTGGCCACGGCAATTACCGCATTTGTCGAACGCAGCAACATCAGTTGCCACGTTGGCGACGGATTGGATCAGGTTGGTTTTGGCAAATCGTATTCAATTGGTACACTGAAAGATTTCTATGTTAAATGGAATCTGCGTCTGCCAGATACAATTATGCCAACGGCAAACGTAACAAATTGCGAAACATGGAAGGCCGCGTGCGCGACACTGACCGATTTGAATCAGTGTGCCGCCGCACAGGTAAATTACAAGCCCGCTGATGCGAATACAATCACGTTGGTAAATTCTGCATGCACTCCATCGGGCAGTGTATGTATCGAAAACCACGCGGTTGCGGTATCGCAAGGTGCATGTAAATAAAAATACAGTTTGTGTTCTCCCGCCCCCGCCAAATGGCGGGGGATTTTTTTAGAGCATAGATAATAGATGTGCGCCGAATGGCGCACTTTCATATTACTGGATTGCCGCGCTGCGCTCGCAATGATGTTGTTTTTTGTGCATGTGTCGCCTGCGGACTGCGTCCTTGCCGCAACCTTCGCGTACCGCTCGGTTTCATTGCGAGGAATAAAATGACGAAGCAATCCAGTTGATAATGTTGCGCGCAGCGCACAAAATTTGAACT
>UROD01000035.1 GCA_900549365.1 uncultured Rickettsiales bacterium
GCGTTACAATGATGCCAACCCAGCGTTTGACTGCGGGTTCATACCTGCCCCAGACGAACATTCCACTGATTACCAGCAATCAATCTGGTGTTGCGGTTGAATTGAAATCTGATACATCTGTCAAGGCATTGGATGATTACTGGACGGGCTTGCTGGCGAAATTCAGCGGCGACGATGGCGTTGGATTGTTGACCCCGTACAAGGACAAGGTGTTCTTTGCGGTTGATGAACAGGGTGTTGGCGATTTGGGTTCTACATCGCATACGGCACGTTTGTATCGTTTGCGCATTGGTCCGATGTCAGACATCGACACGGCACAAAAATTATGCGACCAGTTACTGAAATTCAGCGGGGCCAGTTGCAACGTTGTTCGTATTCAATAATCATGTCAATGATGGCGGTATAATATGAGTGGTATCAAACAACAAATTTCACAAATGCGTAAATCTACGCCAAAGTCGGTTCAGTGGTTGCTGTTGGGGGTGGCGTTTGTTGTTGTGCTGATTTTAATGACCATGCTGATTGGTGGGCGCGGCAAATCCAAAGATATACAGGCGGATGACACGCCAATCAACCTGATTATCACACCAGAAACAGGAATTACTGATTGGTCTAATGAATCCATAAATTGGGCAAATACCAAAGTTGGCGACAAGAAAAAGGCAACGTTAAAGGTTTCTGCAACCGCACCTGTTAAAATTATGGCCGTACGCTATCACAAAGAAATTGCAGGTTTTGAATTCAAAACCGCATGTCATCAACTGGCTTATATTGATGGAAATATTTCATGCACACTGTTTCTGGATTATGTGCCAACAACCGCGATGGACACGGAAACAACATCACTGTTTATTGATTGGCGTGGTGCATCGCAACCAGATGCCATGAAAAAGACAGACAAGGTTGTTTTGGTGATGGGCGCGACCGCCCCAGCACCAGTGGCAAAACCCGAACCAGTAAAAATTGTTGAAACAAAACCAGAACCAGAAATTGAATCCACTAAACCCGTTCAGGCAGAAATAAAAAAAGATATAGAAGCAATTGCGCCATCTGACCCTTTTGCTGATGCGCAAATCGAGACGACGCCCAGCGTTGCATGTTCTGAATTTGCGTTTCCAGGTTATGATTCAACCGGCAATCAAATTGGTTGGATTCGTCCTGAACATGGCGCGTATTATTTCCACCCATTTTCTGATAAAAAATGTAATAACCCAACGGGTATTTATAACCCAGACAGTGGCCTGATTACCGATATAAAAAACAACGGTAAAAAAATTGGTACTGATGCAGAACATATCGGTTATACAACAATTTCAGGTGGCGGAAACCTGCCCCAGTTGTCAAATCCTGTGAAAAAGGTTGCAAATCGTGCATACCAGTTATCCACCGAAGAATTGATTTCGTCTGATATGTCAGGTGCTGCGCCAACCCCCGATTATGCTGAGGCAGATGAAATCCATAATGCGTTTCGTGGTGGCATTTCATTGAAAGAAAAACCCGACGATGTACATGTTGGAACAAGTGGGATTGATTCTATATTCTCGTCCGATCCGTTTGATCGCACGTTTGTATTGCGTCAATATAAACCAATCCCAGCAACCATTGTATCAGAGGTTCGTGCCGACCCAGAATTGTATACGAATGGGAAAAAGGGGTTGCCGGTGCGCGCAACGGTTGACCGCAATGTTTATTCTGACAACGGACGCACGGTTATTATCCCAGCGGGTACATTGTTACTGGGGTATGTTACGGGTGATATTCCAGGGCCTTATAAGACGGTTGGCCGTATGGATATTCGCTGGTATCAATTTATATTACCAAACGGTGTTGAATTTAATTTCAATGACGATAAGGGCGACACCAGTCCTTTCTCGGGCGATTCCCAAGGGCGCGTTGGTGTCCCAGGTTACGGCAGCACCGATTACATTGAACAGATGGTTATGCCATTGTTGACCGCAGTTGTACCAGCGGCGGTAAATCTGATTGCACCAATTACAGATAAATTTGTGAACCAGATTGATTTGGACAATAACACGGTTGTTCAATCTGGGACCGTACGTTCATCTGAATTGGCAAAAAATGAAATCATCACTGCATGGAATCAGGTCGCACAGAAATTCATTGTGGACATGATGAACAATACTGTTCCGCCATTCTCTATTGCAGCGGGTACGCGTATTACCGTATTTCCACCAACCGATTTGGTTTTGACATGCGGTAATGACGACAGCAAAAAATGTTCTGTACAGATGGTGGAAAAAGCATTGGGAACAAAAAAATACGATAATGCAGAAAATCGTAATCAACGCGCAAAATGGCAACACAGTGGAGAAGCACGTTATGAAGATGAATCGTGGACTGGTCAGGTACGTTCATTTAATTTACAGGAATATTGCAGCAATTACAAAGATGGCAAATTAAATCTGACAGCAGATCAAACACAAACGTTATATGAACGTGGTATTGATTACAGTACAGTGTTGTTCTATTGCCAATCTAATCAGTACAAGGCAATCAATAATGCAAAGCAAGATGCCCTGTATCAAAATCAACAGGAACAATTCCAAAAGAATAACAGCACCGTTGGCAGCAAAACATATAACGAAAATGTTTTAGGGCTGAAATATAACGAAGATGGTTCGATTCAGAATCCATTCCAGTCCGCCAAAAAAGAAGCAGAAACTGCAACAACCATCATCACATGCGAAGATGGCACGAATCCAGATGCGAATGGTTGCTGCACAGGCGAAGTATATACTGATATGGGCGACCAAGGGTTTAATTGCTGCCCATCGTCTGGTGGCGATTGCTTCCCGCCAATCTTGTAATACTATCCCGCCCAATGGCGGGATTATTTTTAATATGGGGATTGAACAAAAAAATGAAAAAAACTATATAGCACAACAAGAAAATCTGAGCGCGTACATATTGTGCGCGTTTTTTTTGTTGAAATTCCGATTCGTATGCAATAAGAAAAAATTCAGCAACGAATCAGAAAACCGAATCAATGTTCAACCGATGGTTGTAATGTTTCATTACACACATTTATTCGGCTATATATCAAATCACATAAACGCGGCGTGCCGCGTTTTATAACAACCAAGGAAACCGAAGGGAGAAAACAAATGACAGCACAACAACATACGCAACACGAATATGCACCTGAAAAATTTCACAGCGCAGAACAAATGTGGTTCTGGTTTCTGTATTCTAAATCTGTACAGAACGGATTTGTGCATGGCGCATCGCATGCAACGCGACGCGTATGTGAATTGCTGGACGTGGAAACATTGATTACTAAATTATATTTGTCGGGGAAACTGAGTGCAGAACAACTGAGCGTGATGAAAGAATTTGGTGACCGTCGTCGCGCACCACATCAATATATTTGGACAGAAAATCGTGCCGCCGACCTGTGGCGACAGGCAATGGAAACACTGGACACAGCGGCATTTGCGCGCGGTTGGATTGTTCACGAATAGATAATGGGGGAATAACGATTATGATAATAATTGCTTTTTGCACAAAAACATCAAAATCACTGCCACGCATTGTTTGCAAACACTTCAAGCATTGTGCGCCTATTTTATATGATAGTCATACAAAAAAATCCATGGTTATGTATCAATTCGTTAAACGACATAAAATTGTTCCTGTCTATTTGAATGCACGAGATTTGAATATCCTGCGCGCGCACGGGTGGGTGTTGATATGTATAACTGGCGCAACGCCGCCCCCTGATTTAATACGCAATAATGATTATTCTTGTGTTTCTTTTACCAAGCACGTCTGTGGTGTACACAATATTCTGATTCAAACGCCAGACGCACTGTATAAATATCTGATACGATTGAATACCATTTAATAAAAATGCCCCGATGGGGCATTTTTATTTTGATGTACGTTTTATGATTTGCATCTGGGCAATACCAAACAGGTTTGACACCGTCCAATACAATACCAATCCCGCCGGCATCCACGCGAACAGAATCGTGAACATAACCGGCATCCATTTCATAACCCGCTGGGTTTGGGCAATGGCGTCATTTGTGGCGGACGTACGTTGCGTCGCAGTTTGCAATTTGGTCTGCCACCACATTGTTGCACCCATCAATACAGGCAGGATAAAATATGGGTCCATCACTGCCAAATCTGAAATCCACAAGAACCCTGCACTGCGCATTTGCACAGAAACCAACAACGCCTTGTACAATGCAAAGAATATTGGAATCTGAATCAACATAGGCAAACACCCAGACATTGGCGACGTCTTGTGCGTTTGATACAGGCGCATCATTTCCATTTGCAGGCGAACCTTGTCATTGGCATATAATTTTTGAATCCGCGCCAATTCTGGCTGCATTTTTTGCATTGCAATCATTGATGTATATGATTTGCGCGTCAATGGCCATATTGCAAAACGCAACAACAATGTGAATATAATAATCGCAATACCATAATTGCCGACAATCGCGTACAGGCCATTTAACGCCCACAACATTGGACGCGCCAAGAACCCGAACCAACCATAATCAACCGTGTGGTCAATGCCCGCAATCGCCGCAGCGGCGGCATTTAATACCGTCTGGTCGCGTGGGCCAGCAAATATTTTTGTTGTGATTGTTTTTGACTGGGCGGGCGCAATACTGATTGCGGCGGCGGCAATATCAGATTGGTATTTATCTGTGCCTATCTTTTTAGTACGAATGGTTTGGTCGGGCGCATCAATCTGCGCGACTGTTTCAGAATACTGGTCTGCAAATCCCGCAAAACCATTCGTTGTGGAATATGCGTATGATTTTCTGTCCAGTTTATACCAATCGGTATGTTCTGTGTCTGAATTTACATGTACAATCGCACCGGTATAAACACCCGCAGATTTTTTTGCCCCCGCGCCGCGCGTGATGCGTGCATATGGCGCGATTGCGATATCGCGATTGGTGTTGTTTTTAATTTCATCGTTGATGGTGATTACATAATCATCAACTGTAATGCGACGACGGAAATTAACACCGTCTGAATTACGCCAAGAGTATGCGTCCCCAGACGATTTCCATACCGTTGTTGGTGTTGGCGCAGATGTACCAGTGGCCAGAACGCCAACCTCTGCAAAATCGCCATTGCCAGACAGCAGTGCAGCGTCGTCTGCAAAGTCATTTAATTTGATATTTGATATACGCAGACCTTGAATCGTTGCATTTAATTTTTCAGATGCAACATCGTGCGTTGGTACGGCAGACAGGTCAACCACCACGGCGGATTCTGTTGTTGTTGGGGTTTCTGTTTTTGGTGCTTTGAATGCGCCAAATGCCCACATCGCCGCAAAGAACAGAATAAACCACCACAAGAAACCACCAAACATGGACTTCTTGGCTGTGGCGTTTTTGTTTGCATTCCACTGGGCAAAGCCCGAATTATTATCCAGATATTTTACCATTGTTATTTTACCTTTTTCGTTCTGACCGACGCCAAACAACGACGACGCGCCATGTACCAGTTCAATATATATAGTGCAACACCAACACAAATACAAATGTCCGCCACGTTAAATGCCGGCCAATGCAACCCACCAATATGAAAGTCCAAGAAATCAACCACCGCACCAAAGCGCACGCGGTCAATTATATTACCAATCGCACCACCCATAATCAATGCTAATGGTAACCGCTCGTATTTTTCTGCACGCACAAACAAATAGTGCCCGATGAACCCGATAATAAATCCTGTTGCGATAACAATCAGGATTGGTGCAAATTCGCCCACACTGCGCAGCATTGAAAACGACGCCCCTGGATTCCACGTAAATACGATATTAAACCAATCAAACACGTGCCACATCAAATACGGCACAGGAACAATTTCCCACGCCGCACCGTGCAACGGCACAGTTCCCGTTATTGCGTACAGCAACACCCCCTTGGTCAACATATCAGCCAAGATAATTGCCATAATGATTGGAACATAGGTCAATAGTTTCTTTTTCATCTGCTTTCCCCGTATATTCAGGTGAAATATACCAAGCGGGGCGCATAATTGCAAATATAAATGTCCCCAATGCGGGGACATTTAACATATTATTTATTGGTCAGATACTGGTTCGATAACACTGCTGTAATTGTCCGCCCGCATTCGCGCCAGCAAAGCCGCCACACTGCGTTCAGACGCGCCCAAATGTTCCAGCACGCCATAACCCAAGAACAAAGAACTCTCAATCGTTTCGGGCAATGCGACGTTTGCGCCGTCTGCCAGTAATAATTTGGATTCTGTCAGGTTGCGCGCACGGGCAAAGATTTTAACACGTGGCGCAATTTCACGCACCGTGATGGCCGTATCATGCGCCGTCGCCGCGTTATCCAGCGCAATTACCACCGCACGGGTTTTACGTGGCTGTAATCCCATGTCGCGCAAAACGTCTGCATTGGTGGAATTGCCGTACACAACGTTAAACCCATGTTCGCGTCCCAACAATACCGTATCAACATCCATATCTATGGCGACGTATGGAATATTTTGTGCGCCCAACATTTGTGCGACGATTTGCCCCACACGACCAAAACCACAAATGATAACAGACGGCACTTGTGCGGGGCGACTCGTTAACCCTTGGGCAACGGATTGCGAAAACAGACGCCCAGAACGCTTTAACCAATCATAAACCATCATCAACAATGGCGTCATCATGATAGACAATATGATGATTGCGGTCAAAATTTCCTGATGCACTGGTGGCAACGCATCAATGCCAGATGTGCGCATGGTCTGTAACATCAACAAACCAAATTCGCCCGCCTGTGATAAAATCAATGCAATCATTGCGGCGTCGGGAACATTCACATGACGCACGCGCGCCACCATAAATATCGCAACGAATTTTGCCGCAATCAATCCAATTACACCAAACAGCACAACATACCAATATTGTCCCAACACTGGCAGGTTCAGCCCCATACCCAACGAAATAAAAAAGAAAGCCAAGAACAACATTGCGTACGGACTGATTTCCGCACTGACCTGATGACTGTAAATCGTTTCGGACAACAACATACCCGCCAAAAACGCGCCCAATCCGGCCGGCACGCCCGCGGCATGTGCAACCGCCGCCCATACAATAATGTTTAATATTATGGCCAATAAAAATGCTTCCTTGGATTTCAGGCGCGAAACCAATCGCATCAATGGATTCAGCACAAATCGCCCAACAATTACAACGCCCAATACCAGCGCAACCGACCACACAAACACATCAATCGCCGTCGCGCCAAAATTGAATGTGCGCCCCGCCAGCACCGGCATCATGGCCAACAATGGAATCGCCAGTAAATCTTGGAATAATAAAATTGAAAATGTCTGGCGACCCATATCAGTGTTTATCTGGTTACGATCTGCCAACATCTGCATATCTTCGGACGTACTGGACATTGACAGCATCAACGCCACCATCACACAACCAATGATGGGCCACCCAGTC
>UROD01000036.1 GCA_900549365.1 uncultured Rickettsiales bacterium
GGTAATTCCAATCGAAGATGTTCGCCCACCGGTAACCCCAATGGACGACATGTATGCGGATTTTTATGCGCACAAACGTTAAAAAACGCCCAAACGGGCGTTTTTTATTTCAATTTCTTGGTCCAATCGTTGTCTGGGAAATTTTTCCGCAACATATCAGCATAACCCGACGCCTGTTGTGGCAGGCCGATTGCCGTATAACATTCGGTCAAGCGATACAGGGCCTCGGGCGTCATGACGGTTTCTTGTGCACCCGACACCACCGATTGCAGGTGTGAAATCGCCGCCGGCCAGTTTTGTTGTTTCATTTCTGCGCGCGCGGAATACATAACCTTGCCCGCCAGATAGTTTTTCAAAATCAGAATCTTGTTTTCGGCGTTTTTCGCGTATGGCGAATTTGGGAAACGCTGGGTCAACTGTTGAAACTGTTGCAATGCGTACGCCGACATACCAGGTTCACGACGAACATCGCTGACCTGACGGTAATAGCACATACCGCGCAGGTACAACATATATGGCACATCCGCGTGTCCGGGGTGGAATCGCATAAAGCGGTCAACCGATAAAATCGCACCCGCGAAATCATCGTCCAAATACTGGGAATACGCCGCCATAATCAGGGCGTCTGCCGCCCACGGACTGGACGGATATTGGTTTTCAGCGCGCGCGAATTCGGTGGCTGCACCCTCGTAATCCTTGTCATTAAATTTATCGTACGCGGTGGCGTATATTTCTGGCAATGTCTGTTGTGGGTCAATTTCTGTTTTGCCCCCACATGATGCCAGCGCAAATGTCGCCATACATAACGCAATTATTTTTTTCATTTATTTCCTGCCTTGATTTTATATCACAAACAGCAGTATAATCCAAACCATGAATCTAGGCAAACATATTTTCGGGGTCGGTGCAATGACCGGCATCAGTCGTATTTTCGGGTTCGTGCGCGATATGCTGATTGCGCGCGTGCTGGGCGCGGGCCGCCTGTCGGACGTGTTTTTGGCCGCATTCAAGTTGCCGAATTTATTCCGCGACCTGTTGGGCGAAGGGGCACTGTCTGCGATATTTATTCCCATGTACACCGATTTGAAAAAAGACGACACATTCGCCAAGAATGTATTTTCGTGGCTGATGGTTGTGTTGTTGGGGATTACGATTCTGTTTGAGATATTTATGCCTCTGATTGTGTGGGTATTGGCCCCTGGGTTTGCCAGCGATGCGGGCAAAATGGAACTGACGGTGCTGGTTTCGCGCATAATGTTTGTCTATGTGATATTTGTGTGTGGTTCGGCATTTTTGTCTGCGATATTGAATGCGTTTTCGCGTTTCTTGCTGGCGGCGTTTATGCCGGTGCTGTTGAATATTATGCTGATTGGTGCGCTGCTGTTTTCGGCAATGTTTGCACGCGACAGTGTCCTGTACATTATGGCGGGTACGGTTGTGGCATCGGGCGTGATTCAGTTTGCGGTTCTGTGGGCGCGCATACGCAGAAAGCATTTTGGGCTGCACCTGATACGGCCACGGTGGACACCTGGGATTAAACACCTGTTTGGGCGTCTGGGCATCAGTATTATTGGTAACGGTTTTTACCAGATTACGATTATTGTCGGTACACTGGTCGCCAGTTTCCAGTCCGGCGCGGTTTCATGGCTGTATTATTCCGACCGTATTGTTCAATTACCGTTTGCGATGATTGGTTTGGCGGTGGGCACGGTGCTGATGTCATCTATATCAAATGCACTGGCAAATAAAAATATGCGCAGTGTATATATTCAACAAAATTCATCTCTGCGTCGGTCAATGATGCTGATTATGCCATGTGTGGCGGGGCTGTTTGTGCTGGCCGAACCAATTATCAGATGTCTGTTCCAATATGGTGCATGGACGGCGGCATCAACCCACGCGGTTGCACTGGCAATTATGATTCAGGTTTTCGCCCTGCCCGCGATGATGGTCAGCCAGATTTACAGCAAAACCCTGTACGCATCGCAAGATGTTAAAACGCCCGTACGAACCAGTATGATTTCATTGGGCGTGGCGGCGGCGTTGTATTTAATTTTGTTCCCATTTGCAGGGTATTTGGCAATTCCAATTGGCGTCGTAATCAGTGGATATTTGAAAAACTATCTGTTGGGACGCGCGTGCCGGTTGCGTGGTCTGGTTCGGCACGATGGTCGCACGATTCGCGCAATTGCGTTCTTTGCGATATTGTCGGCGATGCTGGGCGTAGCGTTGTGGTTTGTACCAATTACCAGCATATTCGCATTGTTTGCAGCCATTGCGGGGTACGGAATTATTTACCTGCCGATTGCATATGTGATTGACCGAAAAATATAGTGTAATAATAAAGTTGAAACGCGTTTTTTTATGTGATAAAATGTACTCATAAGAATGTAAGGAGTTCTAAATCATGAAAAAAATAGTTTCCTTGGCAGTTCTGACTGCTTTACTGGCCGGTTGTGCAAACAACGGCGCAATGAATGCCCCAGCGGGCTATGGTGCGGATGGTTTTGGCGAAGAAACACTGGTTACAACCGGTGGCGAACAATCGCTGAACGACGCATACCTGATGGCGGCGGCACCAAAATATTATGTAGGCAGCGCGTACAAGGTTGAAAATGTACAATATATCCCAGCCGAAGATTTAACTTATAACCAAACTGGTATCGCGGGCATTGTTCCAGCCGAACTGAATGGGACAAAAACCAGCAACGGTGAAATTTTTGATATGAACCAGATGTTGGCGACCAGCAAAACATTACCACTGCCAACAATCGCACGTGTAACCAATCTGGATAACGGTCAGTCCGTTGTTGTTCGTGTGAATAATCGTGGTCCATTTGTAAATACTCGTATTATGGACTTGTCCCCAGCAGCGGCGGCAAAAATTGGCATGAATGGTCAGTCCAAGGTTCAGGTTCAGGTTTTGCCAGAACAATCAACCGCAGTTAAAAACGCCACAATCGGCGCAACCGCACCGGCGGCCACACCTGTTGTTGCACAGCCAGTTGAACAGCCAATGCCACAACCAGCACCAGTTGCCACATCTGGCGAATACAGTGTTCAGGTTGCAGCGTTCTATGCCGAAGACAGCGCGGAAAACTTGGCCGCACGTATGCGCACATATGGCGACGCATCAGTTGTCAAAGAAGGCGACATGTACAAGGTTCGTATCTTGAATCTGGATGCGCCAAAGGCACGCGCGGTTATTGACGCACTGCGCAGTAACGAAGGTATGGCCCCAGGTCTGTTGAAAAACGGTCGTTGGGTAAATGCAGACAGCATTTAATCGTTACCACACAGCACAAAATTAAACGCCCCGTCTGGGGCGTTTTTTTATTTAGTTATTTTGATTTTGATGCCGTTTTTTTCTTCTTTGGTTTTGGCATGGGCAGAACGCGCGTCAATGTTTGCACCATTTCAATCGCCAAATCCGTATTTTCAATATCCAAAATATAATATGGGCGCGCCCCTTTATATGGAATACCAGCATCGGGCGTAATACCGTGTGCGGAAAATACCGCCAATGTGTCTGGGATTTGCTTTACATACACAGTATCATCACAGACCAGCAACACCGGTTTGTCACACGAAAACACCATATAATCGCCAAACATTTTGCGATAGCGAATGCTGTCGGTGGCATTGGCCACCTGGTCATAAACAAATTCTATAAAATCACTGCTGGTTGCCATGACGCAAATCGTATCATAATCATTTATCACTTGCCAGATAAAAAGTACGTTGTAATATTACAAACATGAAACATTTAACAGAATCTGATATATCGCGAATGGGGGCGCGCGAATTTTCGCCCGACGCGCGGGCGGTGGTAAAATCAGTTCGTGCCCAACTAAAACTGGGGCAACTGATACCCGATGCGCCGACGGACGTGCCAACGTATGCGCGTCTGGATTTGCACCAGATGACCGAAGAACAGGCGTGGCGCGCGATTATGGATTTAGCAACGTCGGGGGTGCGACGCGCCCAAATCATTACGGGCGCCAGTGGAATTTTGCATAAAAAGTTCCCCGTGTGGGCGCGCGAAAGCGTTTTAACACCATACATTATGGAATTTTCACCAATAAATAATGGCAGCTTTGACGTGCGCTTTTATCGCAAGAAATCCGAATAATTATTTATTTTTTAACGTACAGTATTCAATCATTATCGTTGGGTCAATGGCAACCTTGTTCCCTTTGGCGGCATCTGGGGTAATTGCGTAATGCAGGTGCGGTGCACTGCTGGCCCCTGTGTTGCCACTGAGCCCGATACGACATCCGGCCTCTACCTTGTCGCCTTTGGAAACCAACGCCCGACTCAGATGACAATACGTCGTGGCATAATTGCTGTCGTGCAGAATCTTGACATACGTTCCGCAACCTTTGGGTTCGTTACCGACATAACTGACCACGCCGGCGGCGGTGGCAAATACATCCGTGCCCATTGCCGCACGCAAATCAACACCGTGGTGCGATTTATACACATGCTTGGTCGGGTGATAGCGCGCGGTTGAAAATGGCGATGTGATAATCATCGGGTTTGCACCCAACGGACAGCCCGTTGGCAACAGGTTACCAACTGGCGTTGATGCAACGTATGGGTTGCATGTACGGGTTGCCACAGGTGCAGATGGCTGCGCCGGTTGTTCTGGTTCGGGCTCTGACGGGTAAAACGGCTGGGCGGGCTGCGGATTTACTGGTTGCGCAGGGCCCGATGGATTCGATGGTTGCGCCGGCTGGGTCGGCACAGGCGTAATGCGTTCAATCGGTGCGGGGCTGGCGGGTTGGGTCTGCTCTGGCACGTCCTGTTCTGGCTGTTCTGTATATGGCGCACTTGGTTGCTGGGGCGCGTATGTCGGTGGTGGCAATGTTGATACTGTCCCCTGTTGTGCATCACTGGTTATTTTTGGCAAATTCGGCAATGTCGGTATATCGCGTATGATGGCGGTATCGGGCACGCCACTAATATCAATGGGGGCCAGTCCGCCCACCACACCGCTATGCGCGATATCTGTTGGTAAATTCGGCAAATTTGGCAAATTTGGAACCGATGGCACAGATGAATTTGATTGCACATTTGACACGTCGGACGTCTGCGCGGTGTTCGATGTCTGCGTCCCCATTGCGGCACGCGCCGCCGCCGCGCGTTGGGCACGATATGCCGCCAAATCACGATGGGCCTGATCGGTCAAACGTTTAATCGCGGTTTCTTCGTCCTCTATGGTCATGCCGGTATATGGGCAGCCCGAAATGCATCGGCCCTGTGCATCGTATTCGGTTTCAAAAGGCGCGTACCCTTCGGCACGCACCGCCATACGGTCCGTGAACGACAGGTCGTTAAACGTTTTTGGAAACGATTGCGCCTGTAATAAACTGGCACTGTGGGCAACCGCCGCCCAGCCCGTCAAGCACGCCAAAAATCCCCAGAATCTTGTATTCATATCGTCACGAATTATATCATATTTTGATGCATGACGCATAATAAAAATATTTTATAATGACGCAGATGATTTTTTTACTATAATGCGCACAAGAATATACGAGGCAACAAATGACCGTCTATGACCATATTCGCAGTAATAATATCAAGACCGCAATTCTGGTTGCGGCATTTCCATTGATTTTTATCGCGCTGGTGTTTTTATTCACATGGTGCGTTGTGCCCGCCGCACAGGCGTTAAACACCGCAATATCTGTGGCTGTGCCGACATTTATCGCGTGCGCCATATGGCTGTGCATATCGTGGGCGTTTGGCGATTCTATGATGCTGAATGCGGCAAATGCCACTGAAATTCATGATGATAACGCCCAGCACCGTGAAATTTTCCGCGCGGTTGAAAATGTGGCGATGGCGGCGGGGTTGCCCACGCCACGCGTGTATATAATTGATGACGCATCCATGAACGCATTCGCCACGGGACGCAGTCCGCACGACGCGTCGGTCGCACTGACCCGCGGGATTATTGAAAAATTGTCCCCACTGGAATTACAGGGCGTAATTGCGCACGAAATGGCACACATTGGCAATCGCGACATTCGTCTGGATATGCTGTTGATTACGGGGGTCGGCGTGACGGTCTTTGCCGCAGATATGATTGGTCGCACAATTATGTATGGTGGCGCGCGCGATGACAATGATAACAAGAATGGTGGCGCGGCGTTATTGATGATGGTATGGCTGGCGTTTATGATGTTTAACTGGATTATTACACCGCTGTTGCGTATGGCAGTGTCGCGTAATCGCGAATATGCCGCAGATGCAACTGGTGCGATGATTACACGCAATCCGCGCGCATTGGCGAATGCACTGCGTAAAATCACAACTGATGCGCGTGTGGAATGCTTGGACAAAACGGCGTCTATGGCGGCGGTATGTATCGCAGACCCGCGGCCCTTGCGCGAATTTGCGTCCAGTTTGATGGCCACGCATCCACCAGTGGAATCACGCATTAAGCGCCTGAACGAAATGGCGGGCAAACAATAACTGTATGAAAAGGGGAAAAATATGGCAACGTTGCATTTTCATTATGGCACTATGGGGTGTTCGAAATCCGCGCAACTGATTATCAATGCGTATAATCAGGCGAAAAACGGCAATCCAACCGAAATTATCAAGCCAAAAACCGACAACCGTTTCAGTGCAGATCATGTGGATTCACGCATAGGAATTTCTGCACCGGCGACCGTGCGCGAAAGTTTGGTGGACTATACGCCAAACCCAAAAACCAAAATCGTACTGATTGACGAAGTGCAATTTTTCACACCCGCCGATATTGACCGCTTGGTCAAAATTGCGGACGACAAAAACCACCCGATTATTGTTATGTGCTATGGCCTGATGGTGGACAGCAATGAACAGATTTTCCCTGCGTCCCGCCGTTTGATAGAGGTTGGCGCAAAATTGCACCGTATGGAATCTACGTGCCAAATTCAGGGTTGCATGCATCTGGCGACGCATCATTTACGTTTTGATGCGAACGGCAATGTCGTGCGTGCCGGCGCGCAAATCGCGGTGGGCGACAGTAATTATAAATCTGTTTGTCGCCAGCACTTTAATATGATGTATCATGGGACGAATGAGCACGGTCGCGGCAGCAGATAAAAAAAGAATTATTTTTTCTTGCAATCGTAATAAAAATGTATAGAATATAAAACCGTTGCGCCCATGGCTCAATTGGATAGAGCATCTGACTACGGATCAGAAGGTTGAGGGTTCGAATCCTTCTGGGCGCGCCATAAATTCAACCGCCGCTTTGCCGGCGGTTTAATTTATGTTGTATGCCCAAGGGTTCGAACCCGACCAGAGGGTTCGGAACCGCAGCAAAAAGGCAGACGGATGTATGCCGGTTTGCGTCAGCAAATTTTGCAAGGTCGGCGTCAGCCAATCTTCTGGGCGCGCCATAAATTCAACCGCCGCTTTG
>UROD01000037.1 GCA_900549365.1 uncultured Rickettsiales bacterium
CAGGCAGGGAAAACTTGCATCACATTTTGTATACCCAATATGATAATCGGCGGTGTTGAAACCGTATTTGAAACCACCATTGATGCATTGGCGAAAAATCCTGATATTGATATACGGATTGTAACACATGCACGTGTACGCGAACCACTGCATAAACAGTGGCTGAAATCACACCCTGAAATTCCGGTGTATGTGTGTTATCCGTTACAAAACTGGTTTCAAGATTTGGTACAACATTGTCGTTTTTTCCCATTGCGGCAAATTCGCAAAATCGCGTTCAGTTTATATAAAAAATACCGTCGTGTCATATTGCGACATCGGCATATATTTGATAACACAGATGTTATCATTGATTACAAAAACTTTGAATTTTTCAAAGAATTGCGACACGTCAATTGTCCAAAAATCGCATGGGCGCACAGTGCAATGTCGTATTTTGAATCAATTGGCGCGTTTTCACGGTTGCCAATCTATGATATTATTGTCGGCATAACAGATGATTTCGTTACCGATTTCAAACACCAGTTTCCACAATACGCAAACAATATTGTTCGTATATATAATCCGATTGATATTGCGGCAATTCGTGCACGTGCAGCATGTGCAGACACGCCAGATGACAAGTATTTTTGTCATGTATCACGATTGGTTGATGGCAAAGATATAAAAACTCTGCTGCGTGCATTTGATGCATTTGCGGCGGACGCAGACGACACAAAACTCTATATCGTTGGGGATGGCAATCGTGCTGATGATTTCAAAAAATATGCCAGCAAACTAAAATCTTGTGAAAGAATTGTATTTACGGGCGCACTGTCCAATCCATATGGAATTATGCGCGGTGCAATCGCAAATATTTTGTCCAGTGAATTTGAAGGGTTCGGTATGGTGCTGGTGGAATCATTGGCATTGGATGTTCCGTGCATTTCATCAAAATGCAAAAACGGGCCACGTGAAATTCTGATGGATGGCGCAGCGGGTTTCTTGTTCACAGTTGGCGATGCAACAGAATTGACCACAGCGATGTCGACAATTGCCAACAAACATTGCGATATAGATACGATACACAAAAACATGGCCGCATCATTGGTGCGATTTGACCCGCGTATGGTGGCAATTGACATTGCCGATTTGGCGGGCCGTGTGATGACCGCAAACTGACATTTTAGTTGCAATCTGAACACATATATAATATGCTGTGATTCAGCGCACAGGACGCATACCTGTGTTGCCTTTGTCTTCAAACGCAAAGAGGAATTTTATGCCAAAAGTATCCGTACTGACGCCGATTTATCGGACAGATGCATCGCATTTGCGCGAATGTATCGAGTCCATATTAAACCAGACATTTACAGATTTTGAATTTCTGATTCTGAATGACTCGCCCGATGCGACATACCTGCGTGATATTGTTAAATCGTATGGTGACAAACGTATCAAATATATTGAAAACGACCATAATATGGGGATTTCTGCATCGCGTAATAAATTGCTGAAAATGGCACGTGGCCAGTACATTGCAATCTTTGACCACGATGATATTTCCGTACCAACCCGCCTGATGCAACAGGTTGAATTTCTGGATGCAAACCCATCTGTGGGTGTGGTGTCGGGGCTGTTGGAATTTTTCGGAGACACGCATCGCATTATGCCCCAGCCAGAATACGACACGCAAATCAAAGTCTTTTTGACCCATACATGTCCTGTGGCGCATACCGCAGCAATGATACGTAAATCTGTTTTGACCGACAACAACATAGAATACGAAGAATTTTACAGTCCATCAGAAGATTATCGCCTGTGGGCACGATTGATGGCAGTAACGCATTTTTATAATCTGCAAACAGTATTAGTAAAATACCGCTGGTTGGCAACGAACACTACGCACAATCAATCCTCTAAAATGCGTCGTGCACATGATGCAATCAGCATGGAAATACGCAATGTGTATCCAGCATATTACGACGAATATATGCGTAAATATGACCACGGCACAACATTCAGATTGCGCCTGTTTGGAAAAATACCATTGATAAAAATAAAACATAACTGGGTTCAGTTGTTTGAATTTATCCCGTTATTCAAAATTTGGTGGAGATAATATTATGATAAACTTTAACGTTCCTGCATGGACACCAGAAACATTGTCAGACATCGCCGCAGCGTTTGCAACGGGGCACGTATCTGGTGACGGGAAATATACAAAAATGTGTCATGAAATTTTGCGCCATAAAATGGGGGCAGAAACCGCCCTGTTGGTGCATTCGGGGACAGCGGCGTTGGAATTAGCGGCGATATGTGCGAACTTGACCCCAGGGGACGAGGTTATTATGCCATCGTACACATTCTGTTCGACCGCAAACGCGTTTGTGTTGCAAGGCGCGGTTCCGGCATTTATTGATATTCGCCCAGATACATTGAACATTGATGAAAAGTTGATTGAATCCGCAATCACCCCACGTACCCGCGCGATTGCGCCCGTGCATTATGCTGGTGTTGCATGCGAAATGGACGCAATTATGGACATTGCGCGTCGGCATAATTTACTGGTTATCGAAGATGCCGCACAGGCATATGATTCATATTATCGTGGCACGCCGTTAGGCACAATCGGTGATATGGGTTGTTTTTCGTTCCACGAAACGAAAAACATTATGTCCGGCGAAGGTGGCCTGTTTGTCACAAACAACCCAGAAATCGGTGAACGCGCCGAAATCATTCGCGAAAAAGGTACAAACCGCAGTAAATTTTTCCGCGGCCAGATTGATAAATACACATGGGTGGACAAGGGCTCGTCGTATCTGCCATCTGATATAATTGGCGCATATTTGTATTCAATGTTGAACATTTCTGACCAGATTCAGGCACGCCGTAAAGAAATTTGGAACAAGTACAATGATGCATTTGCCCAGTTCGAGGCCCGTGGCATCATTCGTCGCCCAATTATCCCTGCGGAATGCACTAACAACGCACATATGTTCTATATGTTATTCAATGATTTGGACACGCGCAGTCGTTTTATCACACATATGCGCGAACACGAAATTATGACGCCGTTCCATTATATTCCATTGCATTCCGCGCCAGCGGGCGAAAAATATTGTCGCACGGCCACAGATATGACGGTTACAAACCGTGTGTCTGATACATTGGTGCGTTTGCCACTGTATTACAATTTGACCGACGCAGACCAAGAACACGTCATTGCCACGGCATGTGAGTTTTTACAAGGATTGTGATGTTCAACTGGGTTACGCAAATAAAATTCAAAAAAATCCGCCGCGCGTTTAATAGAAAGTATGATGCGCGGGATTTTGACATGTCTGATATTGATTCCAGAATATGTGAATTGGCGCGTACTGTTTATGCCGAACACAAGTCAAAATTTCACGCAGTGCATAAAAATCCACGTGGCGTTGGTTTTATTGCATCGGTGTTGTACGATACGGGCGGGCATACGGTGTGCTTGGTAAATCAAATTGAATCTATGGTTGGATTTGGCGATATGCATCTGTATTGCACACGGTTAAATGAATCTCGTCAGGCCGCACCACGCAATCTGGCCAAGATTGAACGTTGTGCAAGTATATCTGGGTTGGATGCGTATAGAAAAAATTTCACAGATGATTTAATCACACTATACAACTTGATTGCTGATGATTGTCCACCCGTGATGTTTGTATATATTCACATGTGGGATTTGTTGGCGGTGGCAGCATTGCATCTGTTACAACGCAATGCCGGTATTAAGATAGTGTTTGTAAATCACGCCAGCCATTTTCCAAATGCTGGTATGACATTGGCCGATGTTATATTAGAAGGCATGCCAACAACAAAACAAATTACCGAACAAAAACGTCATCTGAATAACTGCGTGATTATCGGCCTGCAATCGGTGGGCACAGATGATACGCGTATATATTCGCCGGCGGAATTGCGGGCAAAAAAATCCGAACTGGGTATACCGGTGGATGCGCCATTGACCGTGACGGGTGGTTCAGCGTACAAGTTGTTTGATGGCAACACATCGCCCTATTTTGAAATGATTCTGGAATTGCTGCGCGACAATGGCGCACTGCATCATATGGTTATTACAAATTTGGACAATGACCAGCGTGCAATTTTGAATCGTATCTTTGACGGGCACGCGGATTTATTGGCGCGTGTACATATTGTGCCAATGACGCCAGAATTTGATGCGTTGTTCCAATGTGCCGATGTGTTTATTGACAGTTTTCCCATCGGTGCTGCCATGACCCAGATTGATTTAATGCGCATGCGGGTTGCATCGGTTGTACATATAAATCGCGAAAAACCAATATTTTCTTTTCATGAATATATGCCATCTGATTACCCGTACATGTATGACAATGTTGCCGACATGCGACGCGGGATTGAATATTTATTGGCGTCGCCGGCGGCACGACGTGCGGTCATTGGTGCCGAATATAAATTCTGGTTGCGAACCTACGAACGTGATGTTGTTCGCGATAAGTATATAAAAATTATAAAGGATTTGAAATGACAGAAGTTGTTCTTGTTCCTTTTTTAGAAATGCCCATAGAGATTCAAATGGAATCACGAAACTGGCGAAATCGTCAAGATGTTGCAAAGTATTTCAAAATACAACATATTGGTATAGAAACACATAAAAAATGGTTAAGGGGATTGTGTGCAACTGCCCCTAGAACAATCGCATTTTTTATTCAATATAACCAAGATTTGGTCGGTGTAACTTATTTTCATTCATTAAATTACACAGATAAAATAGCAGATTGGGGAATGTATATATATCGTCCTGAATGCCGTGGACGCGGAATTGGACATATAGTTTTGCAACAATGTATAGATTACGCACGAAATGTGTTAAAACTTCGTTGTTTGTATCTGGACGTATTGCAAAGTAATTCAAGAGCGCGTTCTGTATATGAAGATTTGGGATTTGTATTAACTGGGGCGTCTGACGGTGATTTCTTGCGTTATAAAAAGGATTTATAGATGTCATTCAAAAATTTAATAAATAATATAAAATTCATGGCGCGTGCGGATTTACGCCAATATATTAAACAGAGTATAGATTTACCACAATTGTATGACAATTTGGTGTATGAAATCGCAGATGTCGTAAAAAATGAAAATGTTAAATCTGTCTTGGGCATCATGGACAGTTTAGAATATTTAGTGCAAAGCGAAAGCAGCATAATACGTTTTGGTGATGGTGAAATTAACTTAATGTGTGGCACAAGTATACCTTTTCAGCACGCCGATACGTTGTTAGCAACTCGTTTGAAACAGGCGTTATCTGTGTGTGACAAAAAATTAATGATTGGTATTCCATCCGCGCTTTATAAATCTAAAACAGATATGGAACCATATGCGCGTGATTTTTGGCGCGCCAACGGAAATAAGTTTAGACAAACACTTGAACAGTATATAAACTTCAACAAAAATTCATATTATGCCGCAGAAATAACTCTGGGATTTTCAAATTCTTGTATTGATAAATCGTTATATTTTTCTAAATTTAGAAGCATTTGGGCAAACAAGGATATAGTTATCGTATGTGGCGATAGGGTTTTTGATAAAATTACATATAATATTTTTGATAACGCTAAATCAATTCAATATATTTATACCCCGTCGACAGATGCATTTTCTGCATATGATACAATATTGAATGAATGTTTGAGTGTTAAAAATAAAATCTTTGTTGTGATTTGCGGGCCTACGGCAAAGATTTTATGTCACGACCTATTTATAAACGGCAAACGAGCATTAGATTTAGGACATATTGCTAAGTCATATGATTGGTATAAAAAAGATAAAACGTTAGATTCTCTGCACAGCGGTGAAAATTTCTTTGCGCCAGA
Organism: uncultured Rickettsiales bacterium; assembly: GCA_900549365.1. Classification (GTDB taxonomy): domain Bacteria; phylum Pseudomonadota; class Alphaproteobacteria; order Rs-D84; family Rs-D84; genus Enterousia. The sequence goes on from UROD01000037.1 coordinate 5,871, forward strand.
TTAAAAGGATTGCGACAATGTATAAAAAATATGATGTTATTTATTCTCTGGGGCGCGACTGTGCGTGTGCAATGTATATGAAACAGGCAAAACTGCGCAGTACGTCTGGGCCGTTTGACTGGTTGACAAACGCGTCGTTTGAAACACGGTTTGAATTGATTCTGAACAACTTTGCGGATTTTATGAATCCAGATGATGTGCGTTTCTTGCCCAAGAATCCAAATGTCATCAATGATGAAAAATGTGATTATTATGAAAACGTACGTAATGGGTTCTATTACTATCACGATTTCCCAGTGGGTGTGAAATTTTCAGAATCAATCCCCGCCGTTGTTGACAAGTATAATCGTCGCATCATACGTTTTATTGATAACATGCGTAATAAACGTCGTATTTTATTGATATGGTTTTCACATTGCACCAATACGCCGGACGCGGTGATAATTGATTTGTGTAATCGGGTATGTGATAAATTCGGCAAAAAAATCGATTTTATGATTATTGAACATCAGGAAAATCAGCATACCGCCCTGCGCCGTGATTTAGCCCCGAATATTGTAAAATATAACCTGCATACAATGGCATTTGATGACGCGGGTCGCCCAACGACACAGGGCGATGTGGCGGCGTGCGCGCCACTGTTCGCCCAGTTTCGTTTGTGTGTGCCATTGCACCGGCGATTGATTATGTTTTTAATCGGTATGATTCCATTTCATAATATGCGTCACAGAATACGCGATAATTACATAGGCAAATAAAATTATCCTTGGCATGGGATAAATTTGATGTACGTTTCGGTTGTCCCCAGTGCGCGCGCAGGCAAGTATTTATACGTGTCGCCCGCAACAATTGGCACACACAGAGAACCACTGCTTGCGCCCGCTGGCACACCATTTATAGAACTGACCACATATGTATTGCTGTTAATGGTAATTTTTGATATGCCATTATAATCATCATAGTATATCAACAGATAACCATTTGATGTTGCGGTATATTCAGTATTGATTTCTTGCGCAACAACCGCGTCCCAATTTGGCATAACAGATGCCGCCACATCTTGTTTCAAATTGTTTATTTCTGTACGCAGATTTGTAATCTGGGTCAACAGTGTGGAAACATCACTCTGTCGCGCCAATGCTGTGCCGCCGGCGGTTGTGCCGTCGTGCACGCGCAGGGTTTTATTGGTTGTATCGACGGTGATTTCGCCCATCGCGCCGATAAAGTTTTCGTGTTCGGTGGCAGTGCCACGTCTGAATTGTATTTGTCTTGACATAAAAAATCCTTTATAGTGTTAGGTATGAACACATACCAATCTGGGTTATTTGCAGAATTTTGGGCACGCATGTATCTGCGCATGCGGGGGTATCGCATTCTGGGGCGGCGGTACATTACGGGGCGCAATACTGGGCGCGCCGAAATTGACATTATCG
>UROD01000038.1 GCA_900549365.1 uncultured Rickettsiales bacterium
AACGGACACAAGATCGGGGAAATTTAAATTTTACACTCTCTCTTTTTCTGCGATAATTACAGGAAATGAAGTCAACGGATTTATTGACTTTTGTCTTAAAAATAAAGTTAGATTCTTAGTCTAACTTTTTGGGGTCGGCTCATTCATAGCTACATTTCCAAATATTTTTTCTGTTTATATTATAAGAAAAACAAGACCTCATGAGAAGTCTTGTTTTTCTTCATCTGTATATACTTAAAGGTTATAACTGCTTCTTCCGCCGATTTATTAAAACTGCCTGCGTCTGTTGCTCTTATAAAAGTTTCAATTTGCGGATTATACATCAAATCATCACCGATAAACTTTGATATATTTGATATTATAATTTATACGCTATTCTTTTGTCAAACCGACAAAAAGTGTAAATTTTTCGCAGCTTATCTCCAATTGAAAGTTATCAAACCGTAAACATAAATAAATCCTATAAACAGAGGTACAACATATTTAAAAATCGGTTTCATCCACGACTTAATCTTAAGTCCTTTGCCCTCGTTGGCCTCTTTGATAAAGTTATCCCAGCCCCAGCCGAATTTATTGCAACAGAAAAGAGCAAGAACAAGCGAACCCAGCGGAAGAATATTTGTAGATACTATGAAATCCCAGAAATCAAGCCATGTTGTTCCTTCGGAAAACGGTTGAAAATGAAGTACACTGAATCCGAGTGCGGTTGTGAGTGCGAGAATAAACACTGCAATTCCGCAAATCAAACTTCCCTTTCGGCGTGACCAACCTGTTAAATCTCTTATCATGGCAAGTACATTTTCGCAAACGCCAAGGACTGTTGACATAGCCGCAAAAACCATAAACAAAAAGAACAGCGTTCCCCATATACGACCTCCCGGCATATTATTAAATACCGTAGCCATTGTGTCAAACAAAAGGCTCGGACCTGAGGTTACCTCAAGGTCATAAGTAAAGCATGCAGGAAAAATTATTACACCTGCAAGAATGGCAACAAGAGTATCCAAAGAAATTATATTAACAGCCTCGCCCATAAGGGAACGGTCTTTGCCTATGTAACTTCCGAAAATAGCCATTCCGCCCATACCTGTTGACAATGTAAAGAATGCCTGATTCATTGCCGCCACTATAACCGAGCCGTCAATCTTTGAAAAATCGGGTTTGAGGTAAAACGACATTCCCTCTCCTTTGCCTTTCAGTAATGCTTCGGGGTGACGTTCCAAGTAATCACTCAGCCGTGACACCGCCTGTGCGGCGTCGCTGACGTCGCGAATCATTTTGTTCAAATCAGTAATGCTGGTTGACACCGGTTCGCCCAACGAATTTATAACGCGATTGATTCCTGCCACCGCCGTGGTTGTCTGTTGCAACAATTCTGGAATCGTCTGGTTCAGATTTTGCAACAGTGCATTGGTGTTATTTGAAATATCTTGCAATGGAATCTTTTGCAGATTCTGGGACAGTTCGTCAAATATTGATGGTATGGTTGGAATTTCAGGATCCGCAATGCCATACTTTTTGGCCAAGAATCTTGCTGGATACTGTGGATAAAAATCCAGTTCAATCATCATTTGTCCTGTCAGAACACTCTGGCTTTGCAGTTTTCCTTTCAGTCCGTGCGCAACCAACATGTCCAACCACGTCGTGTCGCCCACAGAATCCACTGCGGCCTTGGTTGCATTGGTCATAACCTTTGGGTCAAATGTGATGTATACAGGAATGATAATTTTGTCTTCGCTGTTTGGCATCAGTTGAATTTTTTCAACCTTGCCCACGGGAACCCCACGAAAATACACCTGTGAACCGACCGACAGCCCACTGACCGACCCTTCGAAAAACAGCACAGGTGTTATTTCATTTCGCATCAAGCGGCCGCCAAAAAAGAATAACAATGCCGCGATGGCCAGAATCAGTCCAGATATTATAAATGCGCCGACCGCACGTTTATTTGGTTTTAACATTTTTGCCCCTTTGTGTTGCCACGTGTTAAAAATTCAATAATTTCGTGATTTTTTGTTGTTGCCAATAATTTTCGCGGTGCGCCACGCCCTGTAATTGAATGTGTCGTCGCATCCAGATAAATAGAATTTGTTGCAATGGACATAATTGAATCCAATTCGTGCGTAACCATCACAATCGTTGTACCTGCACGATTTATCTGCACAATTAAATCGTCCAGTTGCTTTGACCGTATGGGGTCCAGACCCGCAGACGGTTCGTCAAAAAACACGATTTCCGGATTTAACGCCAGTGCGCGTGCCAACGCTGCACGTTTTACCATACCACCACTGATTTCTGTTGGGTATAAATCGCGGGCATCGGCCAATCCCACCAGTGCCAGTTTTTCTGTCACGCGATGCGCAATCTGTTGTGGCGACATTTGTGTCTGTAATTCCATGGGCAGGGCGACATTTTCCCCAACAGTCATCGATGAAAACAGCGCGCCCGATTGAAACGATATGCCAAATGTTTCCAAGATTTTGTTGCGCTTTTCGCTGTCTGTATGCCACAGGTCGGTGGTACCCACCATAACAACCCCGCTGTCCGGTTGTTTCAGACCAATCAGGGTTTTCATAATCGTGCTTTTACCACTGCCACTGCCGCCCATAATGACAAATATGTCACCACGATTGACGGTAAAGTCAATGTTTGACACTATGACCCGCGCACCATACGCAATGGTCAGATTTTTCGCTGTGATAAAAGGTTCACCGTTTTTACGCATTTCGTCTATATATCCAACCAATTAAATATCAGTGTCAGAATTGCCGTGACAACGATACACCATACAATACTGTACACCACCGCACGCGTCGTTGCGCGACCAATGCCATCGGCACTGCGTTGCGTGTTCAGACCACAATAACAACCGCAAATAGCAATAACCCAACCGTATACCCATCCATGCAACACACCGATTGCAAAGTTGTTGAACGTAATCCATTCAAATGTCATTTTCCAATATTCTGTCATGGACACATTCATCAGCATCATTGCAATGCAGGCCCCGCCCAGAATACCAACAATATCAGCAATAATTGTTAATATCGGCATCGTAATCGTCAACGCCAGCACACGTGGCAACACCAAGAAGTCCATCGGTCGTACACCCATTGTGCGCAACGCATCAATTTCCTGATTTACCTGCATAGAACCGATTTCGGCGGCATATGCCGCGCCGGTACGTCCCGACATAATAATGCCCGTCATAATCGCGCCCAAAATACGTGTTGTCGCAATCGCCAGCAGGGCGGCAACATAAATTTCTGCGCCGAACATTTCCAACTGCATCACACCGACAAAGGCGATAATGACACCAATCATAAAACTGATTAAACAGGCGATTGGCACGGCGCGAATGCCTGCCTTTTCTAATTCAGACCACAAATCAATTCTGCGAAATATTGCACGACCACGCAATGCGCGCCCAACACTGGCAAAAACATCGCCACAAAACAGTAAACCGTTACGGGCATATTCCATCATACGCAGCGTGTAATCACCCACGGAATCACAAGTTTTTTGCACCCAAGATTTTATTTTGAATTGCTGCATTTTTCCTACATCTGAATGATTAAATTTTATAATAAATTGCGCACCCAAGTCAAACACAAAAGATTTGACAATCGTCCCACCTGCGCGCAAAATATCGGGTATGAAGAATAACGAATATAAAACAAATGTGATGCGCGTTTTGGACGCACATAAAACGCCGTATAATCATTATTGCTATGCAGATACGCCGGCACTGTCGGGCGCAGATGTTGCGGCCGCATTACACCAAAATCCGCATCAGGTTTTCAAAACACTGGTAACGGTTGCACGTTCAAACAAGTATTACGTTTTTATGTTGCCTGTGTGTGCGGAATTAGATTTGAAACGTGCCGCATTGGCGGTTGGGGAAAAATCAATTGATATGTTGCCAATGCGCGAACTGTTGCCATTGACGGGCTATGTCCATGGTGGGTGCAGTCCAATTGGTATGAAAAAACAATTTCAGACGGTTGTGGACGCATCCGCAAATAACTTTGAAACAATTATTTTCAGTGCGGGAAAAGTCGGCTATCAGGTAGAGGTTGCCCCCGCTGCACTGGCAAAAATCATTCCGCTGAAATTCGCAGAAATCTGCGTTCAATCATAAAAAATGCCCGCGCGGGGCGGACATTGTATGACTATTTTGCTTTCTCATTTATAATAGCAATCAGCACTCAATCTGTATTTACCAATAGTTTTAGTTTTTATTCCTTCTTGTACCTTGTGCGAATATGAATCGCCTTTATCTGTGTAACAACTGCTAATGCCTGCGTTAAATCCTGCTTTAGCCGTTCCATACGACAATGCTCCTTTGTCCGGTACTTGTGGGCATTTAACACAATGCAGATTTTTTTTGTCGCTTACCACAGCGTTGGTATTACTGAGAGCATTATAATACCCGTTCGTACATCTATAACTGTATATCGTGTCGCATGTGCATTTGATTGTATTTAATCTTCTGATATATGAACTCTCGTAATTTTCACGTTCGCTGGCCAATTTCCATTGCTGAAAGCCGAGGCATGTTTTATTACATTGTATTTCTTTACATGTTTTGTATTCAAATGTACATTGGGTCAAGAACAGGTCAGATGATGCCGCTTCGTCCGCGGTGCCGGATGCTGTCGTCAGGTTGTAACCAGTGCGACATGTTTGGCAACCCACCACACATATATTGGCAAAACCGTCGCCATTATTGCCATAACAAACCTTGGACGCGTATGATTCACAATTGTCAGCATACGTTGTATTTACCACGCCATTTGGTCGCCTGACAGGGCAAGTTGTGCCAATTATAGTATCTTTATCATTTTTTTCGTTCACGGCCATCGCAACAGTTGCGCCACTGGCGCAAATCAGCACAAAAAACACACGCGATATACTGCGAAACATTTTACCCAATCCTTGGTGTCAATTATAACAAAAAAGATTGTTCAATGCTAGTGTCGATTTAGCACGCCATTAAAGAACCCCAGAATATCATTCTGGACATCGGCATAGTTTGTATCCAACAGTAATTCATGGCGTGCGTGGGGGTAAATAATCAGTGTCAAATTATTCATATTTTGGCCCTGATACGCGCGATACAGCGACCGTGCCAATCGGGCATTCATACTGACTATGTCGCGATTGCCACTGATAATCAGCAACGGAATTTTGCGGTTCGCCACCATTGGCAAATGCATCAGGTTACGAAACAGCGAATAATAAAACCCGTATGAAAAATATTTCGCACGCAACGGGTCGGCGTCGCGCAGGGCAACCTGATGCGCATCTCGTGTCAGGTATCGTGTGGCGTGGCGTCCGCGTATTGGCAAAAATAATTCCAAGGCGCGTGCGGGTGCGTTTGCACCAAACGCACGTTGACCAATCCATGCCGCAACCGTGGCAATGCCCAGTATGCTGCGTGGGTATCGCGCCGAACCCGACATACATACGCCCGCCGCGCACAAGTCGGATTCTTGCATAATGCGTTGGGTAATAAAACTGCCGTAACTGTGGCCAAACACAAATACAGGTAAATTATACTTTTGATTCAGGTATTTCAAAATCGCCAATTCATCAGAAACAATATCCATAAACAAATCAGTACTGCAACCCACGCGACCAATGTTTTGTACGCCGCCGGCGGTGCGCCCGTGACCACGATGATCATCGCCAAAAACGATATAGCCGTTCTGATTCATGTATTGGGCAAATCGCGCGTATCGTCCAACGTGTTCGTCCATGCCGTGAATAATTTGAACCACGCCAATGGGGCGTCGCACATTGTCCCATAATGTACAGCGCAACCGTGTCCCGTCGCCGGCAATCAATGTTTGTGTTGTCATGGTATTTGTGCCTCTTGGGCACGATGATACAGGAATATACGCCCGCAGAACAATAGGTATGTATTCAGGGGAAAAATCATAAACTATGCGTTTTCGCCGGCGATTGTACCGCTGGCCCATGCCCAATGCAGGTTGAATCCGCCCAGGTCGCCCGCGATATCAATAACCTCGCCCGCAAAGAACAGGCCGCTGCGCAATTTTGATTCCATGGTGCGCGATGATATTTGGTCTGTGGCGATGCCGCCGCGTACAACCTCTGCACTGCGCAGACCGTGGTATTTATACGCATCACGCGCAATAACAATGTGTTGCGTGCGTTCCGCAATTTGGTGCAGGTCTGTATCACGAATATCTGCAATGTTACGCACGTCGCCACGCGCAATCCATTGGGCCACGCGCGCGGGCATATGCTGGCCCAGAATTGTGGCAATATTTTTTCGACCATCGGTATGCTTTGCACGCGACAATATTTCAAATGTATTCATCGTCGGCATCAGGTTTATAATCCAATCTGTGTCTGAATTGCGTACAGTCGCGCGATACACCGCCGGCCCGCCAATCCCAACATGCGTGAACAGCATATTATCTGTAATCACATCACGGCCGATGGTAATTTCAACTGGCAATGATATACCCGCCAGCGTGTCTGAAAACGCGCTTGTTGCAATCGCGCACAGGGCGGGGCGCACAGGAACTATTTTATGCCCAAAATGTTTCGCAATTTTATAACCAATGTCGGACGTGCCCAGTGTCGGGAATGATGTGCCACCCGTCGCCACAATCACAGACGTTGCCCCATATTCGCCAGACGCAGCGTGAATGATAAATTGGTCACCTGTAAAATCAACGGATTCTACGGCGTCATTTTGAATGATTTTTGCGCCGCGTGCGTCTGCCATCAATGCGTCAATAATCGCGCCTGCGCCATCGGCACAGAAATACTGTCCTGCGCTTTTTTCTGTCCAGCGTATGCCCGCGCGCGTAGCCCAATCCAACACGTCGCCACACGTCACGCGCGCCAACGGCCCGCGAACAAAGTCCGGATTGCCACCA
>UROD01000039.1 GCA_900549365.1 uncultured Rickettsiales bacterium
GTTATTTGCCTTCAACCCTGCGCCACCAGCGTTACTGACCACGACACCGACGTCATTTGCCAATTGTTTGCGCAATTCGGTTGTAATATTCGTGCCGCCATTTGACATATTGTAAATCAGGTTATAATTGCTGCGCAGGCATGTAAAAACCTCTGCCGTGGTGTTCATATTGTTGCAATTCTGTGTCCCCGCCAGATAGATGTTTTTATCACCTGTATCGCCATACGCGCCGGACGTAGTTCCACCAGATGTCGTGGCGGCACCCGCGGCCTGTAATTTAGTGGTCAAAATTGCCTTTTCCAGTTGCGTTTTCAAACGACGCATCGTCGCGTCCAGATAATCATACTGGGCCTTCATCTGTTGCGTCATAATTGTTGTTTTTAACGCAATGACGTCTTTCATTTCCTGTTTGTCAGCAGCCATAGACGAATTTTCTGTTTTGCCAATATTGTACACATGCGTTGTGCACATTGCGTACTGTGGCAGAATATAGTCGCACGTTGTGGCGTTTGCGTCCGCAGACAGCGACGTGCCGGTTGCGTCTAATTTCGCGCACATCTTGGCCGGAATTGTTTTCAGGGTTGCGTGTTTCTGCAAATCCTGTAATTTATCGCCAACCTGACAAAAGATTACGCCATTATTTTCTGGTGTTTTGTCGCCAGTGAATGCGGCGCGCGCATCTTGTTCAATAATGCGTTCCAGTGTTTCAATATCAATCGTTGCCTGTTTTTTGCGATTGCGGAACAATACAGAATTATCCAAGGCCTCGGACGCACAACCAACACGAATTGATTGACTTTCGTCACCTTCGGCAATATTCAGCCATTCACGACGAACATCTTCGGTACTGGTCAGCATTCGCACCAACTGGCACCCACCGTCGGACATAGGCACAACCTGACCCACACGGCAAGATTTATTATTCCCCAGAACACCTGTTGAAATTGTTTTTGTACAAGGCACTTGCTTATCTAATTTTGTATCATATCTGACACATGCCCCATCATCTATGATACCAGTATCTATTGTCGCGACAGACACACCATTCACGCAATTCTGTGCGGTATAGTGCATAACCTGACCTGCGCTGCACATATATTGCGCCCAGGCATTACACGTGCCGTTCAGCATCATGTAAATATCGGAAATATCAACACCAACCGATTGCGCCAGAATCAGGGCATCATAAACCTCGTCCAATACTGCATTGTATGGTTCAAAGAAATTCATTGCGCGTTGCTTGAACGCCTTGACCCGATGCGGGCCGGTGCAATTATTGCCCGATGTATCACACCCAGCGTATGTAAAGGCATCTTGCATTGTTTTCTCTAACGCCTTCATCTGGGTTTCAGAATTTTCAATTTTTTCGTAAATCTGACCCGTGATTTGTTCGCGCGCCAATGTGTCAGCTGACACGCCAGCCGCCGCAGCCGCATTTTGCGCCGCCGTCAAACCATTGTCAGGTGCAGCAACCGTGTCAGACACGGACGATGTTGCTGCGGTTTGCGATGCCGCCTGTGCCGCTGCAAATTGTTCCTGTTGCTGGGCCAGTGCACTCTGTAATTGGGCGACCGTGTCGGCATTTTGCTGGGCCATTGTTTGCTGCATTTGCTGCATTTGGGCCTGCATTGCCTGTAATTGTTGGGCATTTTGTTGTGCCGCCGCATTTGCCGCGGCCGTTTGTGCCGCCGCGTTTTGGGCATTTACCTTGGCCGTGGAATTAGCGACCAGTTGCGCCGCAATATAAGAAACCAAATCTGCCCCATATTGCTGGCACGCATCATTAGATTTAACACAACCGTCAACAATAGACGTTGCAACCGCCATATCGGTACAACCGCCAGATGCACACTTTGGCTGGGCACAGCGCAGAACAATCGCATTACAATTACCGAAATCAGCAGTGGCCGCTGCGCCAACCGCACTGGTGCGGCTGTTCATCAATGTATTCCATGTGTTATTGTTCACCGCCCCAGAATTACCGTTATATGCGGTCAAATTATTGCCACGGGTTGATGCAACAACGGCCAACGCCGTGTCCGCAGACACCAGCGACAAGGCCACCAACAAAAATCTTGCTATGGGTTTCATACTCTCTCTGTTACGTACAATTTTAACATAAAAACCACGCACTGGAAAGATAAAAAACACATTCGGGTGCAATTTTTGCCACAACTTAAACATTGTTGACAAAATAATACTTTTGTATATTATATAAAATATGATTATTTCAAATGGGATTCTTTTGTCGGTATCAGACGATGATTTAACCACAGACGGCGCATTGTGCGTGCCGGACGGGGTTCGTCGTATTGGTGCACGCGTGGGATGCAATATGCCACATATGCGTGCACTGACATTGCCCAATACATTGACAGATGTGGGGGACGAGGCATTTTGTTATAATCATAATCTGGCACAAATTAAATTCGGCGCAGACACAATAAAAATATCAGACAACGCATTTATTGGCATAAACCAAATAAAAAAACTGACCATTCCACACACATGGACAGAACTGGCCGAAAATCTGGAACACATAATTTCTGATAATTGCATAGTCACGCGCGATATGGGCAACGGAACATTGCAAGCGTTTCCAATGGTACGTATCCGCCACAAATTATTCTATGAAAAATCGTGTCGCAAAATTTCTGGAATCGATGTACACGACTTGCTGTTGCCACAGTTTGATTCAAACGGCATATGCGGCCCGTCATATACCGCATTATGTTTTGACAGATATGCTTTTATAAGCAAGACACTGGACGCGGCACTGGACGCGGCACGGCGCAAGAAAATAATGAACGATTTTCAATACGCAATGTGGAAAAATATGACGCAGCGCAGAAAAACAAAGTTCGATGAAAATATTGATGCCGTGATTCTGGGGGCGGCGTACAGAACACTGCACGAACACCCGCACGCAAACACCGCCACGCGTAACGTAATGCAAAACTGGGCCAACCGCATTCCCGAAATATTCGCCGACATTATGGCATTTATAAAAAAATACCCCTTGCGGCACGACCTGTATGAATTACAGGGAATAAATCTTGATAAAATGATGCAAATCGTTGCGCCAGTGGCGCGTGGCACAATGTCAAAATCTGCGACCCGCCGGTTAAAGCACGCACCGGTTGATGCCGCCGAAATGAACGCAATGGCATTGGTGGGTTATCAAAACCCAGGGGCATTTCCATACGAATGGTTGCAACAGATTCCGCGCGACAAACGTGGGGCGGCAACGGCGCGCCTGCACAAGATATTCAAAAACGCCGCAATAAAATCGTACTGCGCCGACACGCCCGATGCATGCAATCGCATGATGCCCGCAATGGACGATTTGGAACAGAAAATGTCGCGCATGCTGAAACAGCCCGTTGAAATTATGTATGTAGGGGGCGGATGTTTTGGTAAAACGCATATGATTTTTGTTGGCGATGCGCCGGCATACATTCTGAAAACATATCACAGCGATTGCGAACACGGATTTTTTGCTACGTGGGCACACGATACGGAATTACAAAATTCTTTCTTGCTGTCGGGACGCAAGTATTATGGCGATTTGCACTGGCGTCAGATTGAAACCGCAGGCATCAGTATTCAACGCGGCGAGCGATATCTGATATGCAAACTGGCCGAAGGTAAGCGCGACGGATTGCCCAAACCACCATACGAGCAATTCAAATGGTATAATGTATATGACCATTCTGATAATCTGATTGGTAATACATTGATTGATTGTGGCGCACTGGAAATTATACCACAATTCCAGACAAAGCCATACATGCGCAAGATTATCAATACAGTTCTGTACCGGCCATTTAATGAACTGAATATGATACAGAAAAAATATAACGCCGAACAAATTCGCACGGCGGTTGAGTTTATGAATGCCCGTATGACCCCAAGCACCATAAAACGCGATGAAATCTGTCGTAAATTACAGTTTTTGTCGCAACATGTAAAGTGAGATACTGCAAAATTAAAAACGCCCCACACGGGGCGTTTTTGTTATTCAATGCTGGTGGTAATGATATCACCGTATGTGCCGGCTTCGTCCCCGCCAACATAGCAACTGATATGTTTACCAACGCTGTTCATCCATTCGTTGTACGCAGCCTTTTGCGCGGCGTCCATATTCGAATCCTGAATGTCGCGTGTTGCGCGGTTCAACAAGAACGCACCCGCCGTACCAACAACCGCCGCACCAACGGTTGAACCAATCCATGTCTTGCCCTGTACGCCGGACTTGTTACCAGATGTGCTGGCCAAATCGTAACGGCTCTGGCATGCGCTGCTCAAACGATCCAACGCGGTGTTATACGTATCACATTTTGCCTTGTTATCACCAGTGCAATCATTGCCCAACGCTGTGAATGCCGATGAAACAGCATTTCGTGTTTCAGATGCAACATTCAACTGGGTTGCAAAGTTGATTGCCGTATTCACGCTGTTTTCATATGTCGATTTGTCAAAGACAGCGTTTGTTGTTATTTTTGCATCATTGGCATATTGTTTGCACAACTTGTTCGCCTTTTCTGATGCGTTGTTAACATCAGAAACCTTTTGCAAACCGGTCAGTTTGCCGAATGCAGAACCATCTTGCAAACTGGCCCCCAGATATGCGCCACCAACCGATCCACCCAGCGCACCCAATACAGTCATCCAATCACGTGTACGTTTTTGGATTTTTGCCTTGTCTGCGGTTGCGTCACCAGCAACGGCGTTGGCGATTTCTTCCAATTCAGAATTTGGAATCCAACTGCCGCATGTGAAACTGTCGCCGACTGCAAAGTATGCGGTTGACCAATTTGTGCCGTCCTGCAATTTTTCCTGAATGCGTTTGTCATCAGATTGCAGTGTCACACGCACGCGGCAGAACGAACCATACAAATCGTTGCTGGCCACAAACTGGTTTGCTTTCAGACCATTGACAGTGTATGTCTTGGGCACTTTGGTGGATTTCAATTTTACCCACATATATGTGCCGCCTGTATCCTTGGCCCCCATGACGCCGCCCTGATTGCTGGACAGACACATGTTCTGTTCCTTGGTCAATTTGGCGTTGTATTTTGCCTGTGCTTCTTTTTCAATGTCATAAATCAAATCTTTGAACAAAGACGATGCCGCCTGTGTTTGCAGATATGTTGTGTATGAAACCATAACTGGTGTGTCGTACACATTGCCGTTTTCATCAACGGTGTTGCAAACGCCTTGGTCGCCGTTTTTGGCCGTGCAGATGGCATTACCATTTTCATCGTATGACTGGACATTTTCCGTATCCGCGGTCACCGATGTTGCGCCGCCCGCATCAATCCAGCCACCGCGTACGGACGTTGCATCAGACCATGCGCCCGTGCCAGATTTATTCTGAATCTTTAATTTATTCTGTTCAATTGCCAAATGCTGTTCGCACACAGATGCGTTTTTGACCGTATCCAAGCACAATCCCAACACAACCGTGTAATCCAAGACACCACCAACCTTGTTCATTGATTTATCAAATGAACTGTCGCCCGTGCTGGTCAGGTTGGAATAGATATCTGTACGATTACGATAGCAATTTACGTAATCTGAACCACACATTGCCTTGACACAACTGGTCGCGACGGACTGGCACTGCTTTTTCATTTGGGCAATGGCCGCATCGCTGTATGTGTTTGCCAATGTTGCATTCAGGGACGCAATCACGCCGATTGGGTCGGTACCGCCCGCCTGATATTCTGGGAACAGTGTATCAAATGCATCGGCATTGATGTATGCATATGAATATGTGCCGGTTGTATTTGGATTTGCCGCCGCATACTTGCAATACAGGTCAGTATTCACAACCGCCGCACAACCGGTCTTGATTTCATTATAACTGACCGAATTGTTGATGGATTTATCGGTTGCACCAAACACCTGAGAATAGCATGCCGCGCCGTTACCACCACCACATACACGCATTGCGCATGTTTTGATTGTATCAACGCACTTTTGCTTTGCACGGGTATCAAATTTTTCAACCAAATCCGTGATTTTTGCCTTCATCGCAGTGTTCATGCGTGCAGCATACGCTTCGTCATAAACCTCTTCCTGATTGTCGGCATCTTTTAACTGGGACGCGGTTGGCATTGCGCCATTGCCCAAGAATGTGGCATAGCAATATTTGTTTGCACCAACGGTGTCCATGCAAGAATTTTTAATGTATGCCGCAATGGCAGATGTGCTGACCGTGTCGGCAGCAGTTGTTGATGCACCCGTTGTCGCGTCGGCATTGCCACTGTTGATACCATCAACCAGCGCAGTTGTCTGGGTTGATGCGTTTTCGTAACATTTGTATGGGTTCGTTGCGCACGCGTTCAAGATACATTGATCAACAACCTTGTAACATGTGGACACAGCATTGATTGCCGCCAACGCAGCCCCCTCTGATATCATTTGACCGATACGGCTGGTCGCCGCAGGGGTTGTTGTGGTTGTCGTTGAACCAAACAATTCGATTTTACCATCGGATTGGCAACGCGCCAATGTAGAATCGCAGAACACCATCTGCTTTTTGAATTCGGTATTTGTTGTGCACAATTCAAAGTCCGCACCACAAACATTTTCTTTCTTCAAACATGATGTATAACGCTTTACACAGTTTGATGTATCATATCTGTTTGAAATTGCCGCCCCATCAATCAACTGGCCCAATACACTGCCGTTTGTGGGGTATGTGTAATCTGTAACCTCGCCATACTTATTTTTGGACGCGACGTTGGACAGCGCGGTTGTATTTGACGTACCGAACAAACTGGTAATCCCAGACGCGCTGCATTGTGCCAATGTGGACAGGCATTGTGGCA
>UROD01000040.1 GCA_900549365.1 uncultured Rickettsiales bacterium
CCGCCACAACCAGTTTTGACAGAGTATTTGGGTTCAGAATATCTTTTGCTTTTTTCATAAGCCCGATTATAATGGACTTATGAAAATAAATCAAGCATTCACAATCTTGCAAAATGCCGGCGGTATTCGCGCAGCACGCATTATTACTGAAAATACTAAAAATTTATCGCGTTTGCGCGTGTGGCGTTATGCGCGTGCATTGCGTCGCGGTGTGCCAGTTGCTAAAATTATCGGGCAAAAATGGTTCTATGGCCTGAAATTCCATACAAATCGTCATACATTGGACCCGCGCCCAGATACCGAAACATTGGTCGCAGCGGTAATCGCCGATTGTGGGGCGAATGACGCGCCGAACATTTTAGATTTAGGTACGGGTACGGGCTGCATTATTGGCGCATTGGTAAAAAATATTCATGGTGCGCGTGGTGTTGCGATTGATGCATCATACGGTGCAGTGCGTGTTGCGCGCGGCAATATGTACTCGTTGGGATTGCGCGACCGCGTGGTGGTGGTGCGTCGTAACTTTGACAGTTCACGTGCCGCGTCGGCAAATACATTTGATATAATTGTTTCAAACCCGCCGTATATCGCGGTGGGCGATGCGCGTGTTGATGCGGGTGCAATGCATGATCCGCATATGGCACTGTACGCAAAAAATAATGGGTTGGCGGCGTATGATTCGATTGCACAAAATGCCAAAATTTGGTTGCGTCGTGGCGGTAAAATATACTTGGAAATTGGTGCAGGTCAGGGCGTTGCCGTCCGTGATATATTTGCCCGCGCCGGTTGGAATTTTGTTCGCGCTGAATGCGATTTGGCGGGAACAGAACGCGTATTAGTTTTTACAATCGGGTAAATTTTATTTGCAATCGCAATCCCCATCACAGTGGTGACAGCAACAATGATGACCGCATCCACCAAAATATGGGTTTGATTTTTTCAGTATTTCAATCGTTGAATCAACCCCGTGCCCATGAACGACATATGTTTCATCGGGCAGATTCATGTTCTTTATTTTCTCAATCGTTTTGCGCAGCGTGCATTCATCGCCCGTCGGCAAATCCCAGCGTCCACAGCCATCGCGGAACAATGTGTCGCCCACCAGCAGAATGCCAAAATTAGGAAAATAAAATATCATACCACCAGCCGAATGCCCCGCGGCAGACACCGCAACCATTTTCACCCCAGACAAAATTTCATACGTGCCATCTGTTAAATCTGTGGGGCGACGAAAATCATCGGGAATTTGCGGCATATCAAAGAATGTCAGCAGCATATTACCCCACGTAATCAGACCCAAATCACGATGATTCATATACCACGGAATATCGTAATGTGTCGCCAAATCTGGTGCGGCTGAAATATGGTCGCTGTGCCCGTGCGTTGCATAAATGGCGCGTAATTTTAGCCCGCGACCATCCAGCAATTTTATCCAATCATCAGCACGTCCCCATGCGTCAAAAATTACAGCATCTGTGCCGTGTGACACCAGCACAGAATTTGTGTTTTCTGGCGGCATATGAATTATTTCAAAACGTACTTCGTTATTTTGCATTCTTTTTCGCGCGTGGTTTCGCAGGTGTCTTTTTGGTTTTTCCCAAAATAATTTCTTTGATTTCGTCGCCCGTCAATGTTTCGCGTGTCAACAGTTCGTTTGCCAAACGTTCAACGGTCTTTTTATTTTTGACCAACAACTTTGTTGCATCCGCGTGTGCCGCATCCAACCATGCCTTGATTTCGTTATCAACCAATTCTGCGGTCTTTTCAGATGCGCTTTCCAGCGCACTGCTGCGACCAAAGTTTGTAATCTGGTTTATCGCCGCCAGCCCGACACGCGGTGACAGACCCGCCGTCGTGATAGAATAGCGCGCCAAACGCGTCGCCATTGCAATATCACTTTCCGCGCCGGTTGTAATTTTGTTGGCGCCGAAAAATACTTCTTCGGCACTGCGCCCCGCCAATGCGATGGACAGGTTTGCCCGAACCTCTGCAACGGTCATGGAAACCTTGTCATCAATCGGCAGATGTTGCACCATCCCCAGCGCGCGTCCGCGTGGAACGATTGTCGCCTTGTGAATAGGGTCGGTAATATCGGCGTACATCTGGCTGACGAATGCGTGTCCGGCCTCGTGATATGCGGTCAACTTGATGTCCTCTGGGCGCATCTTGCGCGTTTTGCGCGGCCCCATCAAGATTTTATCACGTGCTTCTTCTATGTCGGCGTGCGCAATCGCCGTGCGGCCATTACGTACCGCGTGCAGGGCGGCCTCGTTCAACAGATTTTCCAAATCTGCACCAGAAAATCCCGTTGTGCCACGCGCAACATCCTGAACATTGACGTCGTCACCAACCTTTATCTTTTTTGCGTACAAATCTAAAATTGCACGACGCCCAGCCAAATCAGGCAATTCAATATATACCTGACGGTCAAAACGCCCCGGACGCAACAACGCCGAATCCAGCATATCAGGACGATTTGTTGCGCCAATTACGATAATACCAGTGTCATTTGCAAAACCGTCCATTTCAATCAGTAATTGATTCAATGTTTGTTCACGGTCTTGGTCATTATAAGAACCGGTGCTGCGACGTTGACCAATCGCATCGATTTCATCAATAAACAGAATGCACGGCGCGTTTCGTTTTGCCATTTCAAAAATTTCTTTGATTTTGGCAACGCCCAGTCCAACGATAATACCGGAAAAATCACTGCCCGATGCGGCAAAGAATGGGACGTTTGCTTCGCCTGCGATTGCGCGCGCCAATAATGTTTTACCCGTCCCAGGTTCGCCAGACAGCAACACCCCGCGCGGCACACGCGCGCCCACAGCGGTAAATTTTTCTTTGTTTTTCAGGAAATCTACAACTTCCATCAACTCTTGTTTTTCAGAATCAATCCCAGCAACATCTGCAAAAGTTGTTTTGGGTTTCCCTGTGGTAATTTTTGTTGGATTTTGTTGCGCCAGCCCGCGCGTAATACCGCCCGCACCGCCACGCATGCCACGAAACAGCCACCATAAAAACAGTAAACTGATTAAAATTGGAAACCAAGTACCCAAATATTCCATTGTGCTTTTAGAAGTATCAATAGAGATTGCCGTCCCGTTTTCCGCCAGTTTAGACAGTAATTCTGGGTCATATGTGATGGTCGCGGTGTATTTCGTGCCGTCTTTCATTGTGCCGGTGGCGTCCGTGCCGTGAATGGTCATGGTCTGAATGTCTTTGCCACGACGCAGCACGTCCGAGAAAGACAGTTCAACTGGTTCGGATTGTCGTACATTTATATTGCCCACCATCATGTCTGATACAGAACCAGCCCCCATAAATCCGCGTACACCCATCGCAATGAATAACAGGGCGAAAATAATTGCGAATACAGATGCGCCGTCACGGCGTGATTTACTAAAACTACGTTTATTTTGTTGTTTTTCCATGTCTTGTCCTAAAACTTGTTTTTGCACCTTCGGGAACAATTAAAATCCGATTGCCCAAACGCCGTACGGTACAGTGTCCCAGCGTAAATTTGCAATCGCCACCCAGATAACTTAGTGCGCGACGCAATGAATTCAAGCGCGGCTGATAATTATCCCCCCCAATTTGCTGAATCAGCGTTCCAATGAACTTTAATCTAATATTGTCGTCTTGGTCAAACAGAAAAGAATCAAGAAACACCGCGCGACGTCCATTTTTTACCATTGCGACCAAATCTGCAACAT
This sequence comes from uncultured Rickettsiales bacterium, assembly GCA_900549365.1. Taxonomy (GTDB): domain Bacteria; phylum Pseudomonadota; class Alphaproteobacteria; order Rs-D84; family Rs-D84; genus Enterousia. Next base: position 3,717 of record UROD01000040.1, read on the forward strand.
TTGTTTCAATTGCATCACGCACGCGATTCAGATTATTGATGGCCAGCAATATACGCTCGTCCGAAATACCCAACGCGTCCGCCAGCAAATGGCGATTCTGACGAATGCGAACACGCGTATATTTTATATCGCTGTTCATGGCGTCTGTGCAATATTTGATGCCGTTGTCATCACAGTATTGTTTTAATTCATGCCGCCATACATTCAGTAATGGGCGTACAATTTTTACCCCATCGCGTACAGAAATCGGTCGCATGGCCGCCAGACCGGACAGTCCACTGCCACGCCCCAGATTCATCAGAAATGTTTCAATTTGATCGTCGGCCTGATGCGCAACCAGTAACGCGTCCACATTGTTTTCACGACAAAAATCCGTCATCATCTTGTATCGGGCACCTCTGGCGGCGGCCTCCAGCCCCGTTGCGGGTTTTTCCCCCGTCCATTCAAACACGTGGCATTCAACTCCGCGTGCGGCGCACAGGTCTTGGACATATTGGGCCTCGGCCCCCGCGACATCGCGCAGACCATGATTGACATGCAGCGCGATTGGGTGCAATCCCATATCTGCCAGCCAGCACAGCAAACATACGGAATCCACGCCACCACTGACCGCCACCGCCAGTTTTTGGCCCGAAAAATCATTCATAAATTTAATAAATTTCTGGTTCATTATGGGGACATTTTATGCTATAATTCGCAAAAATAAAGGGAAAAAGAAATATGAAACATGAATTAAAATCTATCGCGGTTTATTGCGGGCATGAATTTGGCACGGAAACGGCATTTGCGCGTGACGCGGCACTGGTTGGCGAAATGTTGGGTCGCAATGGTATTCGTATGGTGTTTGGTGGCGGCGATGTCGGTCTGATGGGTGCGGTTGCAAATGGCGCACTGGACGCCGGGGGCGAGGTTATAGGTGTTTCTACCCACAACGTTGTTGCAAAACAAGAACCTGTGCATGTGGGCGTTCATGTTCAGGTGGTTGATGGTGTCAACGAACGCAAACAGCGCATGTATGAATTGTCTGATGCGTTTATCATTTTGCCTGGGGGAATTGGCACGTTAAATGAATTGACAGATATTATGACGATGCAGCAAATCGGCGAAACGAAAAAGCCATTGTTCTTTTTGAATACGGGCAATTTCTGGGCCCCGTTTGCACGTCTGTTTGTTCACATGCAGAATTGTGGGTTTATTGAAAATATTCATGATTACGATATTCGCATCGCCAGTACGCCTGCGGATTTGGAATCGGAAATTAAAAATTATCAGAATTGAATTACCTTGTCGCGGGCGGACGCACCGCGAACAATCTGAATGCTGGATTTGGGCACGTCAAAGTGCGCAGCCAGCATTTTTATTACCGCCGCATTTGCAGCGCCGTCGGCGGGTGCGGCGGTTGTGTGCACGCGCAACGTGCCATCGGGTGATATTTCCACCCGATTTTGGCGCGCACGCGGAATCACGCGAACATTAAAAGTCCGTTTTGAATCGTTCATCACTCATAATATGCAAATGAAAATGGAATACAGATTGACCCGCGCCCGCACCGGTATTGGCGACAACGCGGAAATTCCCATTCAGGCCCAACGTATCAACGGTCGCGCGCACTGCGTCCCAGAATCCGCGCTGTAATTCGGCCGGCGCATTTGCGGTAAAATCGTAAATATCGGTATACTGCCCGCGTGGAATGACCAGAACGTGCGTTTTGGCGCGTGGGCTGACGTCACAGAACGCCAACGCGTATTCGTTGCTGTACACCTGTTTGCATGGAATTTGCCCGCCCAAGATTTTTGCAAAAACATTGTCTGAATTATACATAATTTTCCCCCTGAATTTATTCCACCAGCATATTATACGATAATTGCAAAATCAAGTATTGAAATCGCGCCCGAGCGCATTATATATACGTGGAACAAAGGAGATTTAACAATGATGAAACCTTTACACAATTATGTTTTGCTGACGCGGTTGAACGAAGAATCCAAGACCGCCGGCGGAATAATCATTCCTGATAATGCCAAAGAAAAACCATCACGCGGTCGCGTGGTCGCGGTGGGCGACGGCGTGTTTGAACATGGCACGCGCGTGCCGATGACGGTCAAAGTTGGCGATACTGTCCTGTTTGCGAAATGGGCATCGTCTGCGAACGAGGTTAAAATTGATGGCACAGATTATGTTTTAATCAAAGAATCTGACATTTTGGGAATTTTGGAATAATCAAAGGACGAAAATATGGCAAAAAACATTGTGTTTGATACAGATAAACTGGCGGCAGGCGTCGATAAATTGGCCGATGCCGTTAAAATCACCATGGGGCCCAAGGGGCGCACAGTAATTATTGAAAAATCATATGGCACGCCCGTTGCGACCAAGGATGGTGTGACCGTGGCCAAGGCGGTATCATTGCCAGACCCCGCAGAAAACATTGGCGCGCGTATGGTTCAAGAAGTTGCGAAAAAAGCCGGTGATGATGCCGGTGATGGTACAACAACTGCAACCGTTTTGGCGCAGAAAATTATTCGCGAAGGGCGTCGTGTAATCGCCGCTGGTATGAATCCAATGGATGTAAAGCGCGGTATTGATATGGCAGTGTCCGCGGTGGTTGCCGATATTGATGCGCACGCGCGTCCAGTCAAAGACAGCGCGGAAATCGCACAGGTTGCGACAATTTCTGCAAATTCTGACCGCGACATCGGCGAAAAAATCGCCGGCGCAATGGAAAAGGTCGGCCGCGAGGGCGTGATTACAGTAGAAGAGGCCAAGGGTTTAGAAACCGAAATTGACGTGGTCGAAGGTATGCAGTTTGACCAAGGGTTCATGTCGCCTTACTTTGTAACCAACAGCGAAAAAATGTTGGCGGAATTGGACGGCGCACAAATCTTGGTTTCTGAAAAGAAAATCACAGGTTTGCAGGCATTGTTGCCTATTTTGGAACCAATCGCACAATCTGGTCGCCCACTGTTGATTATTGCCGAAGATGTCGAATCCGAAGCGTTGGCAACATTGGTGCTGAACCGCCTGCGTGG
>UROD01000041.1 GCA_900549365.1 uncultured Rickettsiales bacterium
CAATGGGCGCACAAAGTGAACACGTTGGCGGGGATTCAGGATGTGTATAATCAAACAATGCTGATACGCGACGAAATTCCGTTTGATATTGATGGCTTGGTGATAAAGGTGAACGATGTCGCCCTGCAAGAAAAAATGGGCGCGCGCGCCAACAGCCCGCGGTGGGAGGTTGCTTATAAATTTCCCGCGGCACGTGCGATAACCACGCTGCACGATATCACGGTTCAGGTTGGGCGTACGGGCGTTTTGACGCCTGTTGCGGAATTGGAGCCAATAAATATCGGTGGTGTTTTGGTGTCGCGCGCGACATTACACAATGCGGACGAAATCGCGCGTCTGGGGGTCAAAATTGGGGACAAGATTATTGTTCAACGCGCGGGCGACGTGATTCCGCAAATTGTTGGCGTGGCAGAAACCGCGCCTGATGCGCGCGAATTTGTATTCCCAACCGTGTGTCCTGTATGTGGCGCGGCGGTTGTCCAAGAACAGGGGCAGGTTGCCCGTCGGTGTGTGAACGCACTGGGGTGTCCGGCGCAACGTATCGGCGAACTGGAACATTTTGTTTCGCGCAAAGGGTTTGATATTGATGGCCTGGGCACACGCCAGTTGGAATTGTTTATTTCGCGTGGTTGGATTTCGTCGCCCGCGGACATATTTACATTGATTGCGCGCCACGGCGACGCGATAAAAAATCTGGACGGGTTCGGCGATAAATCGGTTGCAAATCTGGACGCAGCGATTGAGCGGGCGCGCGATATTGATTTGCACCGCTTTCTGTTCGCCATTGGTGTGCCAGAGGTTGGCGAGGTTACGTCCAAGATTTTATCGCGTGCATTTGGGAATCTGGACGCAATTCGCAGTGCGCCTGCGTGGAAACTGAAACAGGTTGATGGCATTGGCGATGTTATGGCGGATGAAATTGTTTCGTTTTTTGCCGATACGCATAATGCGCGTGTGCTGGACGAATTGTTGTCGCAGGTTCGGGTGCGCGAATCCGTTGTGGGCTCTGCCCCAGTGGACAGTCCGATTGCTGGTAAAAAAATTGTTCTGACGGGCACGCTGACAAATTATACACGGGACGCTGCGCGTGAAATTTTGGAACGTATGGGCGCACGTGTTCAGAGCAGCGTATCTGCCAAAACAGATATTGTTTTGGCTGGGGCAGATGCGGGTTCAAAATTGACACGCGCAACCGAATTGGGAATCACAATTTGGGGCGAAGACGATTTAGAAAAATTGATAAAGCCAGAACAATAAAAAATGCCCAAATGGGCATTTTTTTATTTTAATCCGAATTTGTACGCTGCGCCGATATAAATTTCGGTCGCGTCAATTCTGGTTGTTGCGTATTCATTTCCACTGGTTTCAAATTCCAGTTTTCCATAACGTACGTATTTTGCCCCCAGATTCAAGTCAACACGGTCATTCAGGGCGAAATTTACACCGAACATTGCCTGTAATGATAAATCCAATGTTGAATCAGAAATGTGTGGGGCCGCACCGCGAATTTCGCCCCAAATACCGGTCAGTCCAATGCCCAATCCGGCATATGGTTCAACCGCGCCACCAAATGTTTGGTACAGGTATACATTCAGCATATTTGACCAAATGTCATAGTCATGTTTTGTGCCATAGCGTGTGAACTTTGCACCGGTATATGCAGTTTCAAATTCAATTTTAACGTTGTCTGTTAAACGATTCCCAACATTGATGCCAATGGCAAAATTGTCGTCTGTTGGGGTAACGGTTGCGCCACCATGAATATCATGTTTGAACGCAATATGTTCGTTTTTATGCAGGCGAATCCCCACATAGTTATCGCGATGCGCAGATGTGGCATAACCCGTGTTATAATCATCGTTGTACCAGTCGTCCGCCATTGCAGGCATTACCGCACAGCAGCCCAATAATAACGCAAATATTTTATGCATAGTGTTTTTCCCTTTCCTAAAATTCCTATACGGGGATTATAATTATAAAATCTGGCATAACGCAAGTTGTTTGTGATATAATTCCACTAAACCAAGGGCAGGGGGTATTACGTGTCGCGACAACAAAACATAGATACAGCACCAGAAAAAAAACGTCCATCATGGCGGTGGCGGCTGGTTTTGTTGCTGATGAATCTGGTTTTAGTTGGTGTGGCGGCGGTTGCGGTGTACCTGACGATTATATTTTTACAGATGCCATCATTGGACGCAATATTGCACGAAACACGCCCCGCAGCAGTGGTGTTTTTAGATAAAAATGGCGAAGAAATTCGCAGCGCAGGACGTATTATGGGAACGCCGGTATCTGTGGAAACTTTGCCCCCGCATGTATGGCAGGCGATTGTTGCAATAGAAGACAAGCGTTTTTTTGAACATGGCCCAATAGATATGCGTGGAATTACGCGCGCGATGTTGTCGAATGCTGTTCATGGTCGTATTGCGGCGGGCGGTTCGTCCATAACGCAACAGACGGCAAAAAACATATTCTTGTCCCGTGAAAAAAAGATTTCGCGCAAGGCCCAAGAACTGATTTTGTCATATTGGTTGGAAAATCGTTTTGATAAAAATCAGGTTTTGGATTTGTATATGAACCGTGTGTCGTTGGTTGGTGGTATGCGTGGGATTGATGCGGCGTCGCGTGTAATGTTTCAAACGCCAGCAAATAAAATGACAATCGCACAGGCCGCGCAAATTGCCGCAATGTTAAAAGCACCAACATCGTACAGCCCACTGAAAAATCCCGAGCGTAATATTAAACGCGCACGTGTCGTGTTACAGGAAATGGTACGCCAAGGTTATATCACACTGAATCAGGCACGCGCCGCCGCGCGCGATTTGTCACCCGCCACGCCCGCGCCAGATACAAATATATATCGCTATTGGACAGATTTTGTTCTGGACGAGGTTCGGTCGCGGATTGGCGCACTGGATTCTGATTTGCTGGTTTATACCACGCTTGATATGAAATTACAGGAACGTGTTGCCACGATTTTACCCGCACATACCGATAAATATCAGGGGGCCGTTGTCGCAATGACACCATCTGGGGCGGTGCGTGCAATGGTTGGTGGCACAGATTATCAGACCAGCCAGTTTAACCGCGCAACAACTATGCGCCAACCCGGCAGTTCTTTCAAACCGGTTGTGTATCTGGTTGCGCTGGAACACGGTATGACGCCAGATTCGTATGTCAACGATTCTCCATTTGCGATTGGCGACTATAATCCAAAAAATTACAACGAACGCTATTATGGCGATATCACATTGGCAACAGCATTTGCAAAAAGTGTAAATTCCGTGCCACTGAAATTGACTGAAACGTATGGTATTGATTCCGTGTTGGATATGGCGGGGCGTTTGGGGGTTGGAACAAAATTACGCCGCGAATATTCAACCGTGCTGGGCGCATCAGAAATGTCGTTGGTTGATTTGACGACGATTTATGCCGTTATCTGGAATAATGGCGCATCGGTACGTCCGTATTCAATCACGAAAATAACCGACCCGCGTGGCAATGTTTTATACGCACGCAACCCGTCTGACGCATTACAGGTCTTGCAGCCCCAGACGGTGGAATATATGACGGATTTATTGGCCGATGTTGTCGTCCGTGGTACGGGGCGTCGCGCGAATGCGACGGGCGTTTTGGGTGGCAAAACAGGAACCAGTAATAATAACCGTGACGCGTGGTTTGTTGGCGCAGTGCGCGATTTGGTCATTGGTGTTTGGGTTGGTAATGATGATTTTTCACCTATGTCGTCTAAAATTACAGGTGGTACAATCCCCGCTGAAATTTTCCACGATATTGTGAAATAGTTCTGTAAAATCTGTTTTTATCGGTGCGCGATTTGTGATATAATACTAACCATGAAAGGAAGCAAATTTTTATTTTTGTTGCCGGTTTTGTCTGTCCTGATGGGCGGCACGGCACACGCAAACTGGCAATATGACGGCGAATATATCGGCGACGGTTGGTATGCCGACGATGGTGCACGCTTTACTATATCTGTGCGTGGGGGCGCGTCATATGGTACGGCAAAAATTCAAAATGATGTCGGCGCATTGTCGAACGAATATTGGTATAATCCGACCGATGGCATGGTTGTCACGGCGGCGTATTATGACAGTTTGACCACCGAACAACAGGCCGCATTCAAATTCGCGGGTATTGGCGAATTGGGCGATGTCAAGGCCAAGGAAAACTATTCTGAATATTCATTTGCCGCGGGCGCATCAATTGGCTGGGTATTGCCAAATCGTCCCCAGTGGCGTTTGGAATTGGGCTGGGATCACATCAGCGAAAGTGAATATAACGCTGCCCCATTGTTTGATGGGGATTTGGCCCTGACTGGTGGTGATGTGTCTGGGCTGGTTATTCAGGTTCAGTCCGGTGCGGTTCAATCGAAAATTACCACCGACATCATCAGCGCAATGGCGTTCTATGATTTCTTTGACGGATTGCAAAAGCCGACACATACATTGATTCCATACATCGGTTTTGGTGCGGGCTATGTCGACAGTAAAACAACATTAAATCTGTCGGATTTGTATGGCGACTTGTCAACATCGGTTGATTTGCAGAATTTTGGTAAATTGGACGATTACAAGGTATTACAGTTCTATCGTTCGGAACATGATACATCAACGATTGCGGGTGTGGTGTCCTTGGGTGCGTCGTATGGTTTGTCGGAAACAATGTTCTTGGATTTTGGCGTGCGTGCAGCATACGTGCCGCGTATTAAATGGACGTTGACAAATTCGGACAATTCACGCGAACGTGATTGGTTCAGTGCCAAAGATATGGTGTACATCAACGCCATGTTGGGACTGCGATTTGAATTCTAAAAACGGGGCGACACCCCGTTTTTTTAGGCACCGTTTTAGTTACCGTAATGGCAATCGTTGGTATATGTATACATGCCGGTGTGATCACTATGTGTTTGACCAGATGGAATATAACATGATGTAATACCACTGGTATTATCGGCGACAGATGTACCATTACTGGGGCATATTACACAATCAGCAGATGACAAGTAATATCCGGTATTACAGGATGTATATGTTCTGGTCGTTTCAACACAATCTGCATATACACTGCCAACATACAGCACACCCAGTGCCATAAAAACAGGAAATAATTTCATTTTATCCTCCTTGTGATATATTGCAGTGACAAGCGCCCCCGTTGTCTGATTGCGAGAGCGTATAGCACGCGATAGTTGTTGCAGTTCCGGAACAGGTTCCGTATTCTTGGGTGTATGTGCCCTTGATGTCGGTCCCAGTTGTTGATTCGCGTCTGCACGTGGTGCTGTTTATGGCGGCATACCACCCGTCGGGACATTTAACCCCTGGGCCTGTGGTGCCAGTAGGGCAACAACATCCGGTTTCGTTGCCTAATAAATCTATGCATTGGGCTATGCTCATACAAGAAGGTGCCGCCTGTGTCATGGTTGGAAATATTGCAATTGCACATACCGGAATAAGGGTTATGGGAAGCATTAGTTTTTTCATTAGTCAATCTCCTGTATTGTTGTGGTTAACAAAAACCACCAAACATTTGGTGGTCAGGAGGTTGAGAACAATTGTTGGAAATTGTGTCGCGTATTGAATATTCCGCGAACCCTCCTGACCTATAAATCAGGAGTTTGTACTTTCCGTCAAAACAACAAAAATGGCGCAAACTGTGCACCATGACCCTCTGTCTTGACGCCAACATTCGGGTTCTCACACCCCATCGCTGGAACACCCAACGACATATTGATTGTATGATGTTTATAAAATAAAAACAAGTAGAAATATTTGAACTTTGGGCTTTTTATATTTTTGCCCCGTATTTGCCACGATTGATTGGGCGATAGGACAAGGCCTCTGTAATATCTGCCATTTCTATGTTATCACGCCCTGCCAAATCAGCAATGGTACGTGCAATGCGGCGTACGCGATTGTACCCACGCGCGGACATTCCCATCTTTTCTGCGGCGGCGTTCAAAAAGTTTTGCAATTCGGTGTTCATATGTGCCGCCGCGTCCAACTGTGGCCCGTCCAAGCGCGCATTCAAACAACCCTGACGCGCTATTTGCCGATTGTATGCAGCAACAACGCGGGCGCGGATTTGTGCGCTGGTTTCGCGCGGAATGTTCGCTGTTGTATTCATTTCCCATGGATTGACCGCATCAACATCCACGTGCAGGTCAATTCTGTCCAACAATGGCCCCGATATTTTGTTCTGGTACGCTTCGGCGCATCGTGGCGCGCGCGAACACGACAGGGCGGCATTCCCCAGATGCCCGCATGGACACGGGTTCATTGCCGCAATCAGTTGGAACTGCGCAGGGTATGTTGCGGTGTTTTTCGCACGCGAAATCATAATTTTGCCCGATTCCATCGGTTGGCGCAAGATTTCCAATGTTGCGCGATTAAATTCCGGCAATTCGTCCAAGAACAGCACCCCATTGTGCGCCAGCGATATTTCCCCGGGGTGCGCGTTTGCACCGCCGCCCGCCAACGCCACCTGTGATGCGGTGTGGTGTACGCTGCGGAATGGGCGGTTGCGCATCAGTCCGCGCCCGTCCAGTTGCCCTGCAATAGAATAGATAATTGAGGTTTCCAGAATTTGTTCGGCGGTCATTTCTGGCATAATTCCCGCCAGACGTGATGCCAACATTGTTTTCCCTGACCCCGGCGGCCCGACCATCAGCATGGCGTGCCCGCCCGCCGCGGCG
>UROD01000042.1 GCA_900549365.1 uncultured Rickettsiales bacterium
CCCGCCGCATTGCGGCGGGAATTACAATCCAGCCACCGCCATCAGAAAATACTGATATGCATACAATCAGCATTTTGAAAACAGGGGATTTGTGTGCTTTATAAATGAATAATTTCAATATCTGGTATCTGTTCCGCAATATATTCGGCGGCTAACCTGCGATGGCATTGCAGAGCGGATTTTTCTGTGCACAGCAGGCAGATTCTATCAAGTTTTGATATATTGCAATTCTGCAAAGGGTCGCGTTTTTGCAATAATTCGCGATACAATTTTTCGTATTCTGCCCAACTGATTTTTTTATCTTTGTAGTCCGCCAAAATATCGGGTGCAGGTGCAAATTCTGTATGATACTCATAACGATTGCCCAGTATCATGGCCAGATTATTACCGTTATAATATGGCACATATGTGCTGGTTCGCCACAGACGAATGTCCCAAACGCAACTTATACGCGCCGCATTTAACACATCTAGAAAGGTATCTGAACTTTTACCACTGAAACCAATCGTAAATATCTTTGTCATATCAGTACAAAAGTAGTCCATTGAGCATTAGATAGCAATGATTTTAATTTATGTGTCAAAACAATTTGGTACTCTGCAATAATATCGCCTTGATTTAATTCCTGTGTATAATTTATGATTTGGGTATGAAGATACGTCGTAATATTCTGTTGTTCAAATTATATTATTTGTTGGGGGATTTATGGCCATTATCGGCGTTGGCCGTTGTGTATTTTTATCAAATTTCTGGGTCGTATACATTTGCGTTGGGTGTGTTTTCTGTGGCGAATATTATTCAGAGTTTGTCAGAAGTGCCGACGGGGATTTTGTCTGACAGAATAGGGCGACGCAAAACAATGATTTTGTCATCGTTTTTATTCTTGTTGTCGTTTATCGCGTTCGCGCTGGCTGGCACAATGTTTCCCAAATTATTGCTATTGGCGGGTGCGACCACATGGGGTGTGGCGTGTGCCGTTTCATCAGGTACAGATGATGCGTTCATGTATGAAACAATGCAAGAATTACGCAAGGCAGATAAGTACGATATTTTATATGCGCGCAGCAAGGCGTTTGGTCAAATTGGTTTGGCAACAGGGGCTGTTATCGCGGCATTTGTAACTTATTTTTGGTCATTGGCGGTGCTGGCATGGGTGTCGGTGGTGTTCGGTATGTTGCATTTGATTGTAACGTTGGGTTTTGTTGAACCGAATGTTCAAACGTGCCCCGAAACAACATCGGTACATCATTTTGTAACCGCGTGGCGTGAATTGATGAAAAATAAAAAGTTAAAAATATTTGCATTTATACAGATGTTACAAAAATCAATCGGGTTTACGTCACATCGATTAGAGGGGGCTTATTTTTCTGGGTTGGTTTCGTTGTGGTTGGTGAATATTGCCCGCGTGTTAAAGCAGATATGTGGCACAATCAGTTTCTTGATAACTCCATATATTCGGAAACTGGGATTTTATAGAATACTTATCGGTTCAACGATTGGCACGACGGTAATCAAAATTATTGCATTGGGTATGAATAATGTTGCGACGCCGTTTATTCAAGCCAGTGTAAATTTATTTTATGGCGCATCATCAACGGCGGGGTCTGCATTGTTGCAACAAGAACTGTCGCCAGCACAGCGTGCAACAATGGGATCTATTGTTTCGGCGTTGGGTGGAATTTTTGCGGCGATTGTGTATTGGGTGGTTGGTTTTATAGCAGACGTGTCATCGGTATATGTTGCAATTATGTTATTGGTGCTGGGCAACTTTGCGGGCGCGGGTGGGTATTATTGGTTGCTGAAAAAATATAAATAATATATCGGACAGGAGATTGTTGGGACATCGCCAAAATATGTCATTGATGTTGGGCATGGTATGACGCGATACAATGGTGTGCTGTATCCGCATAAATTGTTTGTGTATGAATTTGATAAATAAAATACCCGCCGAATGGCGGGTTTTTTACTCTGATATTTCCACACTGTCGATATATGTGCGGGCGACGGAATCCAGTTTTACTGGTTCGTAATCCGTAGCGGCGATAGGGTCGCTGTCATCTTCGGGCAGAACGGTTATATTTTCCTGCTGTACTGGCGTGGCAGGGTGCGTGATATTTGCACCAAATGTTTTTGATTTATATGTGCCGCGCAGGCGTTCTGGGATACGAATATAATCCATTGGATTTATGCCGTCTGATTCCAATTTCATTGCATTGGCGGGCGTGATGTGACGCTGTTCAATATTATATATTGGGCGAATAAAGTTTTGTGGTGCGTTGCGTACAACTGTTGCGTCGCCCGTGCCGTTTAATTGCATGATGCGCAATGCGCGTTGGCTGTCACCATTTGGCAACAGGCGGAACAGACCATCTGTGCCAACATAACCACTGGGGTCCAGCAGGTATGCCGCATTTGATTTTTGTGAATACATCATACCCATGGCCATGTTTGCGGCGTCGTAACCAAATGCCGCCAAGTGTGATGGGGCGCTGTCCGCGACACGTGAATATACATCTGTGAAAGATGCAGACATTTCTGGCAATGCGGCGAACTTTGCCCCCGACATTGTTATATCAGATGTAATGTTTGAACCGTCCCACATGGCTGTGCCATACATGCGTGCATCGCGCGCGGCAACACCATAATAGCGCAAGAATGATGCAATACTGGTTGTATCGGCCGCACCACCAAGGAACAAAATCCCATCGTATGGAATTGTGCCCAGCGTATCGGACTTTGATATTTTTTCCAGTTGAATTTCCAATGATGATTTTTCAATTGCGGTCAGGCGTTCGCGCGTCAAAATATCGGACAAGATTTCGCGTGCCCGTGTGTTTGCCGCGGTGCGTGCCGCGTTCATAGATGCGGCCGCCGCTGCGTCTTTGATTGAATCAGAATTGCCGGACGTGTAATAGAATATGCCAACCAAATCCATATTATAAATTGATGCGGCATTTTTTGCTGTGCCCGCCATCAGGCGACCAGATGCCGTATCGGGGGCCAAGATAATAAATTTCTTGATACCATCAGCCGACATTTCGGTGGCAATCGCCTCTACACTGTTTGTTGGCATCAGGTTCATTGTCATAACACCGTCGCCCAGTGCGGTTGCGTCCGATGTAAATGACAAGACCGGTGTTTCCATTGGTTTTGTTGCGCGAACAATGCGTGCGTCACCAGCAAATACTGGTCCGATTACAATTTCAGGTTGTTCAGCCAAAGCATCAGAAATTGCACCGTCGCGCGCGGTATCATAGAATGCGACAGACATACTCTGTGGTGCGCTTTGCAGTGTGGCAATTTCAATAGATGTGCGGATTGCACGGCCTGTTGCCGCGTTTTCGCCCGACAATGGTAACAGTACCGCCACGCGGTGATTATCGGTTGCGTTATCAGAAAAACCGCCGTATTGCATTTGCGATGGCGCACCCGCCACACCCGTGCCGTAATCCGCCGCCCAGAATCAATCCCAGCGTACAAAAGCCAAAAAATCTGTTCATAAACATTGAAAAATCCGTTCTGTTTGGTATTATTTTACTATAAAAGGATTACGAATGCAAACAGGGCTTTATGTCGTTGGAACGCCAATTGGAAATTTGTCTGATATGTCGCCACGTGCGATAGAGGTTTTGCAAAACGTGGATTTGATTGCCGCCGAAGATACGCGTGTGTTTGGTAAATTGGCATCGCATTTTGATATAAAAACACCACGGGTTGCATGTCATGATCATAATGAACGTGATGTTGTGCCGGAACTGATTGAAAAATTGCAGGGTGGGGCGACAATCGCGGCCGTGTCAGACGCAGGTATGCCGGCGGTGTCTGACCCTGGGTTCAGATTAGTGCGTGCCGCGCGCGCGGCGGATATTCCGGTCTTTGTTGTTCCTGGGCCAACGGCATTTGTATCGGCATTGGTACTGTCAGGATTTCCATCAGACAGATTTACATTTTGCGGGTTCTTTGATGAAAAGAAATTACGTGATGATAATAAAATCCGTCATACGATTATTTATTACGAGAGTCCTAATCGCATTATGGCAACCATTGCGGCGTTGGCGCGTGTTATGCCCGAACGCCAAATTGCGATTGTGCGCGAAATTACCAAAATTCACGAAGAAACTATTATCGGTTATCCCGCAGATTTGGTTGGTATTGAACCACCGCGTGGCGAAATTGTAATTGTTGTTGCGCCTGCACCAGAACATAAAATGACAGACAGTGAAATTACAGAAATTGTAAACGATATTGCGGGCACGTCTATGAAATCGGCGGCGGCAGATTTGGCTGCGCGCACCGGTATTACCAAGAAAGAGGCGTACCGTCGCCTGTTGGACAAAGGGGACGCGAATGATTAAATTTGTGGGCAGTTTTGAAACCGTTGCATCTTTGCCGCGTACACAGTTTCCAGAATATGCGTTTATTGGGCGCAGTAATGTTGGTAAATCGTCGCTGATAAATGCGGTTTTGGGGCAAAATGTTGCGCGTACATCAAACACCCCTGGGCGCACCCAGACAATCAATTTATTTAACTTGGACGACCGCGCGATGATTGTTGATTTGCCTGGATATGGTTATGCCCGTGCGTCGCGTGCGGACGCAATGCGATGGTTGGCGCGATTAGAAGAATATCTGATGACGCGCAAGTTGGCACGTCTGTACATACTGATTGATTCACGTATTGGTGCGCGTGCGTCTGATTTGGATTTGATGGATTTTTGTGATGCACATGGAATTGGGTATCAGGTTGTTATGACCAAAAAAGACAAGCGTGTCCGCGAAAATGACCAGCACGCGTTGTCGCACGAAAATCATCCCGCGATGATGGCAGAAGTTCTGGAAACATCGGCTGAAAAGAAATTTGGTTTAGAGGCCATAAGGGCGCAAATTGGAATCAAATAAGAATATCTTTTGTGCAACAAATCCTGCAAAAATGTCAGACGCGTTGTGGCAGGTGTTGAATGCGTCTGGTGTGGATTTGTCGCGTATGTTGATATTTTTGCCCAGCAGACGTGCCGTGCGCACGGTGGAAAAAATGCTGGCAGAAAAGTCGGGCGGGGCGGTAATTTTACCTGAATTGGTCGCGTTGGGCGAAGGGTCGCCTGATGAAATTGATGATGATATGGCGTCTGGCGCAATTTCTAATATGGCGCGCGTTGTTATGTTGGCCAAGTTATTGGCCGCTGATGCCAGTATAAAAAATATTACAACGGCATTGCCAGTTGCGCGTGATTTGGTGCGTATGACGGACTATCTGGAAAACGAAGGGGTGGACGCCAGTACGATTGATTGGAATGCGCTGGTCGGCGACGAATATGCCGCGCATTTTCAGCACAAGGCAAAATTGCTGGAAATTATAACGCGTGTATTGCCGGCGTATTATGATGGACGTAAAACACAAACCGCGGCGCGTAATTGTGCAATACGCGGGTGGATAAATCATTTGAATGAATATGATTTGGTTGTCGTATGTGCATCAACCGCCAGTGTACCCGCAACGGCGGATTTAATGCGTGCGGTGGCGTGCGCCCCACATGGCCGTATAATTTTGTCTGGTAAATATTCTGGCACAGAAAGTGATTTGATACGTGCAACACACCCGTACAACGCTGAATATAGATTTTTAACATCTTTGGGGCTGGCGGAATCAGATGTACAACCGATTGATGTTGGCGCGTCACCGATTGATTTCTTGAACTATGCATTCAGCAACAATCCACAAATACCAGATAATGGTGCAGCGGTGCGTCACTGTCATTTGATTGAATGCGCCCGTGAAAGCGAAGAGGCCGCCGTTGTTGCGGAAATTGCATCGCGCGCGGCGGGTGAAAATAAATCTGTTTTGATTATAACCCCTGATGCGGCCGGAAATCAGCGCGCGGGGGCTGCATTGCGTGCACGGGGAATTGATGCGGACTTTTCAGGTGGAGTTGCCGGCACAATGACGAATACTGGGCGCGCAATATTAAATGTATTTTCAGATTGGTTAGATGCGGGCGACAATGCAACGTTTGAACATTTGTATACAGATGCGGGCGAAAACTTGTTTGAAATGATTGTGCGCATGGTGGACGAAAATCGCAACGCATTTGCACCAGTGTTTGATATGTCGGACGTGCCGGCGATGCAGATATGGGCGGCGATTAAAAATATGTCTGATTGTATTCGCGATGCTGATATCAAATTATCATTATCTGATGCATATGCGTTTTTAACAGATGCGATTTCTGGTGTGTCGGTGCGTGGCGCAATGAACAGCGCGGCGCGTGTGGTTGTTCTTGGGACAATTGAATCACGTATGCAGACCGCTGATGTTGTGATTTTAACTGGCTTGAACGAGGGAATGTTCCCCGCGCGCGGATATGAAAATGCGTGGTTGCCTGTGCGTTTGGCAGCGCAAATTGGATTGCCGTCTGCGGACAGAAAGGTTTCATTACAGGCGTTGGATTTTATGAATTTGTCGTGTGGGGCCGATGTGTATTGGACGCGCAGCGGTGCGTCCGGTGGGGTTCAGACGGCGGAATCACGTTTCATATCACGCGTACGTGCACGTGGTGGCGCGTTTGATACGGCGGCTGGTACAGATATCTTGCGTGTGGTGCGCGCCCGTGATGACATAGCATCATACCCGCTGGATTACAGTGCGCCCACGCCACCCGCCG
>UROD01000043.1 GCA_900549365.1 uncultured Rickettsiales bacterium
CGTTTTTCAAAGTTCAAATACCAAAGTTCAAAGTGCAAATAATGTGTGCGCCAAATGGCGCACTGCTTTATATACTTGAACTTTATTTTATCACTTTCATTATCTGTTCAGTGATTGTTGTGGCATCAAATCTGTTCAGATTTTTTGTCGCCGTATCTATCATTTTTTTTGTATCCACACGACGCGTCCATACGTCCATCATACGCAATGCCAAATCTGTTGCATCACCCGCAACAAATAATAACCCTGCGCGCCCATCCATCAGAATCTCGCGCGGGCCATTGCGACAATCCGACGCAATATTCAATGTGTTGGTGGCGGCGGCCTCTATCAATACGGTGGGCAGTCCTTCGGAATAACTGGACAATATATTCGCACGGGCATGCGCCATGTAACCAAATGGATTTTTGCTTAGCCCTACAAATTCAAACTGACGCGATGCAGGCAATGAATGCGCAATCCTTTTATATTCATCGGACAAATTGCCATCACCAACAAAGGCCATTTTAATATTTGGCCGCCCCGCATTTTGCCAAAACATATCAAAGCCGCGCAGTACCGTTTCAATATCTTTATCACCCGTCAATCGCGCCACACAGACGAAATAGTCACCACGAATAAACTTGCCCTGCGCCGCCAAATCGCGCGCACGCGCAATATCAATCGGATTATAAATCTGAACAATCTGGCCAGCGTATTCAGGATACCTTTCGCGTAATTCTGTTGCCGCGTCACGTGTCAACATAACCAATTTATCGTACCCGTGCATATAACGCATACGACGCTGGGCATATAATGCATCAATTGACGAATGCCACCACGTAATTTTGCGACCACGAAATTTTTTGAACTCGCGCGCGAATGAAAAATTATAGTAATCGATAAACACATCAACGTCATCAAATCGACGCGATGACATTGTTATATATTTATACCAACGGTATATATCGCGCGCCACGTGTTTTATAATCCGCCACAGGAAAAAGTGTGGCATCTGTGTACCTAAAAATCTGCACGGATACAACGCAGTCAGTTTAATTTCGGGGTGCTGTGCAAACCAATCGCGATATTGCGGCACGCTGATATTCGTGTATGTTATTACACGAATATCAACATCATTACGCGCCAACATTGCAGCAAGTGTCTGAATCAACACAGATTCAACCCCACCAACCTGCATATCACGCAGACATATTGCGATTACCGTACGTTTCATTGTGCGTAACACCCACATTTAATAAATTTTGCAATTCCGCATCTGATTTTGCGCGCCCAGCCGTATGGTGGTCTGTCCAATGCACCACAATTTTTCAAATCAGAAAAACATTTCTGCGCCAGCGCGACATCGTCCGCATTGTCCAAATATTTAATTTTGCGATATGCCCACTTGATAAAATACCAGCGGAATTTACGCGACCACGCGTCCATTTGATATGGGGTCGCTTTTTCTTTATACAGTTTATATGATGTTTCGATTCCTGTACACAAACTCTGCATTATGCGCAATTGTTTTGCTGACAAAACAATCCCACCAAAATTTGGCACATAGAAATACAGTGGCAATGGCGCAATCGTCACGACCGGATTTTTTAACATAATCGCACTCCACCACGGGAAATCTTCGAACAAAATTCCCTTGATAAATGGTGTGTCCGAAATCAGAGTGCGACGATATAAATTTTTCCATACCTGACAATGTTTAATCAGCCATTTACGACGCGGGTTAAATGCATTGTGTGCGCGTTCTGTTGCATATTTGTACACATCGTCTGTCAGTAATGTCTTGATACGTTTGACATCATATTTTTTATGCATACGATACGGCACAACAGAATCTGTGTCCATATGCAATACGTGCCGCACCATCAGTTGTGGCCGATAAATTCTGTCGTATGTAAAAGACACAATATCCGAACCATCGCGCATCGCCATATAGTGCGTAATTTCCATTGTCTGGGGGTGAATAAAATCGTCACTGTCCAGATACAAAACATAATCACCCGTTGCCACCGCCATACCGGCATTGCGTGCATCGGACAGACCACCATTTGGTTTATTCACAATTTTGAATCGCGCATCACGGGCGGCATATTCAGACAAAATGGCGGCAGATCCATCTGGACTGCCGTCATTGACACAAATCGCCTCCCAATCAGAAAAAGTTTGGTTTAATACACTGTCCAAACATCTGCGCAAATACTTTTCCACATTGTATATCGGTATTATCACAGAAATTGCAGGCATAGATTTTCCTTTCTTTATTTTTTGGTTTTCGTTTTGTACATGTGATTTATCATCTCGTCCGCGATGCTGCCTGGGATTGGATTTTTCGCCCACGGACTGTTATATGTCGTTTTTTGAAAGAATGCCCCAGATGTATATTCTTTGAACAATTTTTTAGTATACGGTTCATTTGCGATTGTCCACCAGACCGCATGTGTTGGTGCCTGATCGATATGTGGCATTGCATCAAAATATTTTTTTGCAATCGGGTCATGTTCAACCAATGATTTGAACATCAACTGGTGCATAAAGTAATCAAATTCACGGGGCTCACGCGTCCAGAAATTCAAAATCATCTGACGCCACGCCGCCAACAAATATGACCCTTTGCGTGCGCGAATAAAACAGTTCTGAATATAACTGTACGCGCTGCCGACCATGTTTCCCGCCATATAAACAAAGAAATCCTGATTTATAATTTCATCTGGGATTGGCGCAGTTGCAAAACCGGTTGAATCCAACCAAATACCGCCATGTTCATACAGCAATTCCACACGACAGATATCGGCAAAGTGCGCATGCTTTATTTGCCCCGCTTTGCGTTTTGCAACAATTTCTGGTGGCAACGTAATGTAATCCCAAATGGTGTTTTCATCCAACACAACCAGTTCTTGTTTGCAATTTGCACGAATACTGCGGAAACACGCCTTGACCAATTCTGGTGCGTTATCTTCGCCTTGTAACCACAAAGTCCAGATTTTTTCACGCTTGTCATTGTGCACGGGGCGTACCTCTGGCACTGTGCCGGCGGCCGGCACATAACGCGCCATATACCGCGGAATGGCGGTCGCCGCAACATTACAGCGATGTTCGCGACGTTTATTGCGTGGCCACCACAATGGATTCAAGACATGCGCGCGCAATACAATATCCGCCAACGCAAATGTTCTGGAAAGTTTCATGCATATTCCTTTGTTTTGGTTATCTGAATAATTTTCCTGTTTCTACCCCAGATTATTCGTCCATAGGCATTGCATCATCGTCCGCATCGTCATCGACTGGACCAGTGGTCATTTCTTCGGCAATACCGGACGCGCGTGCCATAATTTTATCCAACAATTCTTTCTGGGCATCTGGGTGGTCTTTCAACCATTGACGGGCGTTTGCCTCGCCCTGCCCCATACGTTCATTGTTGTAAGAATAGAAACTGCCCGCCTTTTCAATCAGGTCATATTTCACGCCCATATCCAAGATTTCGCTGATGCGTGAAATTCCTTCGCCATACATAATTTTGAAATCAACCGTGCGGAATGGTGGTGCAACCTTGTTTTTCACAACCTTGACACGGGTTTCATTACCAATAACGTTTTCTTTGTCCTTAATCTGGCCAGTACGACGAATATCCAAACGTACAGACGCATAGAACTTTAACGCATTACCGCCCGATGTTGTTTCTGGGTTACCGAACATAACACCAATCTTCATACGAATCTGGTTGATGAAAATCAGCAAAGTATTGCTGCGCGACACAGACCCCGCCAGTTTTTTCAAACTCTGCGACATCAAACGTGCGGTTGTACCAACGAAAGAATCACCGATGTTCCCTTCCAGTTCTGCCTTGGGCACCAGTGCCGCGACCGAGTCAATTACAACCACATCAACCGCACCAGATTTAATCAGTGTATCTGCAATTTCCAATGCCTGTTCACCAGAATCTGGTTGCGAAATAATCAGGTTTGCTACATCAACGCCCAACTTTTTTGCATACGATGGGTCCAGTGCATTTTCCGCATCAATATACGCACACGTGCCGCCTTTCTTTTGCGCCTCTGCCACGGCGTGCAATGCCAATGTTGTTTTACCAGAACTTTCCGGCCCATAAATTTCAACAATACGACCACGTGGATAACCACCAATCCCCAGCGCAATATCCAGCCCCAATGAACCAGACGAAATTGCCTCTATATTCTGTTGTGAACCATCACCCATTTTCATGATGGCTTCTTTGCCAAATTGTTTTTGAATTTGTGCCAATGCAGATTCCAACGCAGGATTTTTTGCGGGTGCAGCAGTGGCTGACGTTTCTTTCTTTGCCATTAAATTTTCCCCTTTTTCTGATACTAGAATCATACACAGAAATGCGTGCGCACGCAACGAAAATAATAGGCAACCGCGCAATACAAAAATTATTTTTTGGCAACCAGAATAACAGACGTCAGTACACCAATCACCGCCGTCACAACCCATACCGCCGATGTTCCACCAAACAGCGTAATGCACCCCGCCGCCAACACCGGCGCAACTACATTCGGCAAATTCACACTGGTGCGAAATACACCATAAAAACGCGTCTGTTCAGATTTTCTGGTGTTATCAAAGAACAGCAAATCATGCACCGATTCCATCAATGCACCCGAAATCTGCCACGCGACAAAGATAACCAACAACGGATACCCTGTCACAAACGTCGCCAGCGCAGACAGCGCCGCAAAAGATAACATCCCAGATACCAACCAAATCTTTTTACCAAACGCGCGCACCAGATGTGCCATTGCTTCTGATAAAATCAAATATGGAATAATCCCCAGCGTCAAAACCCACCCCAACGCATCATTTGAAAAACCATTTTCAATGACTACAATCGGCACATACAGATAACGCATCGCACGCAATGCATAATACCCAAAATTCACAATATACGCACGCAACATTCCGGGCTTTCTGAAAAAGGCAACTGTATTACGCCACAGCGCACGCGCCGTACGACGTGGGCTGACGGGTTTTATCTGTTTATCTTGTTGCACGATACGAAAATACTTAAAGAATCCCCACCCCGCCAAATAAATTATTGCCGATGCAAAGAACGCCGCACGATTACCCGCCACATCTGAAATAGCAACCGCAATCATTGGCGCAAACAGTGCCCCGATATTCAACCACAAATGATACCGCGAATTTAATCGCGCCATACCAATTCCGCGCGAAAAATCAGACATAAACAGCGGAATCAACATTGTAACCAATGTTGCAGCAATACCAGTGGTATAGTCCAATATAATAAATGTACTGGGGCGGATTGAAAAACTCATCATCGCATAACATGCCGCCAACATCAGCATCACAAAATAAAATACACGCACCTTGGAAAACTGGCGAAACAGTTCATTGGCAAACAGGCCCACAATCATACAGAACGCCGCATACAGGCCGACATACAATCCAACGACCGCCGATGAACGGAATATTTCCAGCAATACCAACGAATATACGGCATTATAAATACCGTCTGCGAATCCTGTGAACAACCCCAGATTTGCAAACGAAAAACCGCTGACCGAACTTCTGACTGATAAATAAGTATCCTTTGCCATAGTGGATAAATTTTACCATAAAAATAAAAAAAATCCAAAAAATGCACATAAAAAATAAAAACGCCCCAAACGGGGCATTTTTGGAACAAAAAATGAAATAAACTAATTATTTTGCATTCGCAGCATTGTTCTGCTTTTGTGCATACAGTTCTGCGAAATCAACCGGCTGCATTGCGAATGTTGGGAACCCAGATTCAGATGTCAGACGGACAATCAAACTGCGAACTGCTGGGAACAACAGTGTTGGCACATCAATCAACAATGTGCGCTTTTTCGCTTCATCATCCTTTTCTTCTTCCATTTGAACCAGACCAGAATATGTCGATTCAATCAAGAATATAGATTTATCGCCCGCTTCCAGTTTCGAATGAACCTTGGTAATCAAATCAACCATAAACAGGTTGTTTTCCGCGCCCTTGATTTGAATATCAATATTGATTTCCAATTTTGCCTGACCATTATCTTGCTTAAAGAACAATTCAGGGACATTTGGGCTCTCGAATGAAATATCTTTCAGAAACTGTGAAATAATTTTGAATTTTGCCATTGTGTTTTACTCCTGTTGTACGCTGGGGGTAAAACCCGTCTGGACTTAGCCCCACCTTTTATGATAATATAGCATTATAAAATTATTTTACAAGTGGGGGGATTTATAAAAATGGTTATGCGGAATTTTTTCAAACCGGCGCGATGGATTGCTGTGGTTATGGGGGTTGTTGCACTGGCGGCGTGCGACCTGTCCGCACCAACACACAGTGGTGATAATTCCGTCGTCCCCAGTAATTTGCGCCGCGTGTCTTATAATGATATGGCCGGATGGCGCGACGACGATGTGCGTTATGCATTGCAAGCATTCCGTAATTCATGCAAGGCGAAAATCCAATACACGGGTCGCGTTGTGCCCGACCGCGAACTGTTTGCAGAAAAATGCCGCATGTTGCCATCTGCATCGGCGGACGTTGCAACCGTGCGCGCATGGTTTGAATCAAATTTCCAACCGTAC
>UROD01000044.1 GCA_900549365.1 uncultured Rickettsiales bacterium
GCCCGCCAGTGATAATAATGCGCCGCTGCCTGCGATTTTTACCGTACGCACAGGGTATGCAACGGACAAAACGCGTGATGCGCCATTTTTAACATAAAACCCAGATGTGGATTCAAATCCGGACGCAACGCGTACAAAAATAAATCTGTTTGCAACAGACACGTCATACGAAAATGCGTATTGATATACACCCGTTGGATTTACAAATGGAACAAGTTTTGTTGGGATTTTCTTTGCGTGCGTAATCACATCTGGTGTGATTTCGTCATCCGCCCATTGGTGTGGGGTTTCGTCTGATTTTTCGTCATCGGTTTTGTATTTGGGCAACAGGTAAATTTCAACATATTTGCCCCAATCCGTGTTTGCCACAGCGGTTGCAGTCATATTTACCAGAACCAACTGTTGTGCATTGCCATTTTTATCATCGGCCGCAGTGGTTGTGATGTCAGATATTTTGAAAATATTATCGGCAGCGGCAACGGTTGTATGCGCGGTCAATTTTTTTGTTGCACCATTTCCTGTGGCGGGTGCAACGCGGTTTAATTTCAGACGGATAATCTGGTCAGTATTCGTGATTTGCACCGGCGCGGTTGTGATTATGGCCGTGCGGCGGAATTTATCAAATTTTACCGTAAAGTCCAATTTGGCCCCATCCAATTTAACGGTCAATTTGTCGTTAAATTCCGTTGTAACAATCGGATAGTTAAATGATATGACGGCAACGCCAATTACAGATTTTTTTGCGTTTGGCGCAGGGTACAAATTAAAACTGTCAACGGTCGCAGCAATTCGTGGTGTTGTGAATGAAATCGTTGTGTCGTCAATTGCAACGTCTGAATTTACCAGATTGTCTGCAACGCGTACGGTGAAACGTGTGTCGGCGGGCCAATCGGTATCGGGTGTAAACGCCAATTCATCGCCGCCCCCACGTATTGCCCACGTGCCACGGACAAAAGGACTGATTTTAACACCCGTCGTAATGTCGTTATTTGTTGCGTCTGGGCGCAAGGCCTGATTATATGGGCCAGATGTCCAATTATACGAAATGACCAATGGTTGAATGTGCGACAATGTGCGGGCATTATTCACGTCGGGAATATTGTCGGATGTGAACATTACATTACCAGAATCAGTAAATGTTGCAGCGGTTGGGGTGTTAAATGTTGTGTGCATTTTGGTTGCCGCATCGTCCCCGCGACGCAATGCGATAATGCCGACAATGCCAACCATAATTGCAATCGCCCCCGCCACCAGCGCAATTTTGCGTACGGAAAATAACTTACGTTTTGGGTTCTTGGTATTTTTGCGGTTCTGCTTTGTCGCCATTGTGTAAAAATCCCCTTCCTGTGTTGCCAGGCATATTCTAGATGTTAAATGACGAAAAGACAAGTAAATATGTTAAATTTTCTGGGGGGCGCATTGGGTTAAAATTCCAATTTCCATTTGCCCACGATAAACAGTTCGTCTGTACCGTATGGATTGTCAACAAATCCGACGGTCAAGAATTTGTATTGCCCTGTAAATTCAATTGATGGGCGGGCAACCAAATCAATTTTGTAATCATCAAAGATTATTTCGCCACCCGTCATGCGTCCTGTGGGCAGGCGTAATGTCATATTGCCTGCAATCACGGTATCTGGGATTGCAGCGGCAAATGTCCATTCACCAATATTTGCACCAAATGTAACCGATGCAGTGGTGATGTCAGATGTGGCGGTTATCAGTGAATTTTCGTTTGTTTGTGCGCGCGCAAATCCGATTGTAGACGTCTGGAACAGTTCGATATCATTCCAATCCCACGTGTTTGTTGTGCCGATAAAACTGATTAAATTACGGTTGCTGGTGCCCAGTGCGCCATCTGTGGGCAAAATGTCCATTTCGCGCAGTCCAAATTCAATATTGCCGGTACGAAATGCCGCGATATTATTGCTGCGCAGGTGTCGCCAACCGATTGATGTGTTCTGGACAGATATGTTTTTAGACAGGTCGGAATTGAACGCGCGCCCGTATGCGTCAACAAATGCGAATTTCGGGTTTGCGGTTTTTATTTTGTGCGCAATTTGTCCTGATGCACGTGCGGTGGATAATGGCTGTGTCGTGCCGTTGTTCAGTGGAATCAATGCCACGCCAACAGGGCGGGTTGCACGTTCCAAATCCAACATGCCATGACCATAGATTGGGTCAACGCCATCTGCACCTAAATCACGTGCGGTTTCAAATAACAGTGATGTAATTTGTGGCGCGGTCATGTATGGGAATGCCTCGCGCAAGACAGCGATTGCCGCCGATACGATTGGGGTGGCAAAACTTGTCCCTGCGGCGATGGTTTTCCCTGTATCCAGTGTCCCAGGGGCGGTGATGCACCAATTCATTGTAATGCCGCATGCGTTGCTGTAATTGGCCAATGTGCCCGTTTGTTCATCGTATGCAACAACATTTATAAAGTGGCCGTCCAGTTCAGGCATAACGGCGGGCATTGCGGACAGGGCACTGGATTGACTGCTGCTGTCGTTGCCCGCCGCCCATACGAAAATTGCGTCGCGTTGGGTTGCGGCATTTGATATTTGATTTATAAAATTAGAATCAGTCAGTTGCATCAGTTGGTGACGCGAATATATCTGGGTCGCGCGCATGTCAACAGCCCAACTGGCATTATATATATGTGCAGTATTGGCGTGGGCTATAACATCGCCGATTTTTGAAAATGGAATAAAGTCCATATTGGCGTTTGTGATTTTATATTCGCGAACAGTGGCGTTTGGTGCAACCGCGCCTGATGCAAAAGCGGCAACTGTTTTTCCGTGCCATGTATCAGGGCCGGCGTCCAGTACGGCAATTTCTGTGCCGCGGCCAGTAAAACCGCGTGCCAGCGACCATGCCAGACGAATGGTATCATATTGGTCAAAATTGCGCTGGTATATGGATTCTTGACGAATGCCGGCCAGATGCGCCGCGTCAACGTCGCCCCCGACATAATTGTATACGCTGCGTGTGGGTTGAATGTATGTTGCGTTTGGCGTGTTATGTGTTGCAGACGTGCCGTCATCACTGCCGCCCAGCGACAGGCCAACCAATGCAATGGCACTGGCTGCGATAGTAGATGTGCCAATCAGGGCCACACTGCCACCAAAAAACATACTGCATTCATCAGGATTGTTGTGGCGATATGTTGGGTTTGTGCAATCGCGTGCCGCCATGGAATTTCCTGTTGATATTCCAATTATTGCGGTTGCGGTCAAAATGCGTCGCCATAAATTCATATGTAAATTGTAGACACATAAAACATTTTTGTCAACATATGATTTTATATTTGAATTTATTCATTTTTGTCAATTTGTGCTTGATTTTTATAGGCGTTTGGTTTAGTATCGGGGTACACGTGCAAGCGTGAAGAACACAGTCGTTGGGCTATTTTCTGTCTGGGTTTGTAATAAAATCTGGTATGGCGTCCACGACGAGGATAACAACAGAAAAAGGAAAAAATCATGGCATTGCCTACATTTACTATGAAACAGTTGATGGAAGCGGGCGTCCATTTTGGTCACCACACACGTCGCTGGAATCCGTTGATGACACCGTATGTTTATGGGGTCAAAGATAAAATTCACATCATCAATTTGAATAAAACTGCACCGTTGCTGTATCGCGCGTTGGTTGCATTGGAAGCAATCACAGCCGCAGGTGGCAAGGTTTTGTTTGTTGCGACCAAACATCAGGCCAAAGATATCGTCAAAGATGCGGCCGAACGTTGCGGTCAATACTATGTCAATAACCGCTGGTTGGGTGGTATGTTGACAAACTGGACCACGGTTTCGCAGTCCATTCGCCGTCTGAAAAAGATGGAAGCCGATATTGAAAACGCTGATAAATTGGGCTTGACCAAGAAAGAAGTTGGCGTTATGACCAAAGAAGTTGAAAAACTGCGTGAAATCTTTGGTGGTATTTTGGAAATGCACGGCACGCCACAGGCGATGATTGTTATTGATGTTCCACGTGAAATCAATGCAGTCCGCGAAGCGCGCAATCTGGACATTCCAACAATCGCAATTTGCGATACAAACGCGAACCCAGAATTGGTTGATTACCCAGTTCCAGGTAATGACGACGCAGCACGTGCAACACAATTGTACTGTGACTTGTTCGTTGACGCAATCCTGTCCGGTATTGAAAAACGTCTGGGCGGTGCGGCCGGCAAGAAAGTCGAGGCAGATATGTCTGCGACCGATGAATTTGAAGCGGATATCAAAGACAAAGAAGCACGTCAGAAATCCAAAACATCAGAAGCACGTGCAGAACGCCGCGGCAAATTGGCCGACAAAGCAGATAAATAAGGTCATTACAGAATGAGCAAGTATAGCGACGCCCCATCATCAGTGGATTCAATCAGAAAAATGCTGGATGAACGTGGTGAGTATATCACATCGTCGGCGGGCGTTCGCTATTTTGCCAAGAACATGTTTTATCAGGGTAATGTCGTTGCATACATGTGCATCGACAAAATCACTGGTCAATGCATGGGATATGTGGCGCGTGTGCGCGGGGTATTTGGCCCGTTGGCATGTGACGTCGCTAATGCAATTCAGCGTGCGCGTTGTGTCGCGCACGCGGCCAAGTACCAAAAATTACTTAAAATCAAAAACTATATCCTAGGGGGAAAACTATGGCAGAAATAACAGCAAAAATGATTCAGGAACTGCGCGAAAAAACAGCCGCAGGTATGATGGACTGCAAAAAGGCCTTGGTTGAATCAAACGGTGATATCGAAGCGGCGGCTGATTGGCTGCGTCAAAAAGGTATTGTCAAAGCAGCATCCAAAGCCGGCCGTGTTGCGGCATCGGGCTTGGTTACCGTTGTAAAATGCGATAACATGGGTTGTGTTGTTGAATTGAATGCTGAAACTGACTTTGTCGCGAAAAATGACAAGTTTCAGAAATTGGTTGCCGACGTTGCAGCCAAGGCATTGGAACTGGGCGGCGATTTTGACGCCACATTGGCAGCAGTCAAAGATGATATAGCAGCAACTATTTCCACAATTGGTGAAAATATGAACTTGCGTCGTGTTGCCAAGGTTTCAGGTCAGCACATTTACACATATATTCACAACGCATTGGTTCCAGGCATGGGCCAGATTGGTGTTGCGGTTGCAATCGATGGTGATTCTGACAAAATTGATGAAATCGGTAACAAGATTGCAATGCATATTGCTGCAAACAAACCAGAATTTATGACAATCGCTGATGTTGACCCAGCCGCCGTTGAACGCGAAAAGAAAGTGTTCATTGAATCTGGCGCAACCGCTGGCAAACCAGAGGCCGTTGTTGAAAAGATGGTTCAGGGTCGTATCCACAAATACTATGCGGAAACTGTTCTGGAAGAACAGCCATTCGTTATGGACCCATCCAAGACAGTCAAAGAAGTTGTTGCCGAACACGGTGGCAAACTGGCCGGTTATGCATATTACGTACTGGGCGAAGGTATCCAGAAACGCGAAGATAACTTGGCGGACGAAGTTGCAAAAATGTTGGCATAATACAACATTTGATAAACATAAAAAATACCGCCGCTTGGCGGTATTTTTTCAATGTTCAAAGTTCAGAGTTCAAAGTTCAAATAATAAACATTTGCGCGGGGGCCGAAACTCTGCTAGCATTGTGAGCATAAGGAATTTGCAAATGAAAAATGAATTATTACAGGAATTAGAGGCGCGCGGTTTTATCAATCAGGCGTCTAATATGGACGCGCTGAATGATGCATTAAATGCGGGGCATGTGACGGTTTATTGGGGGACTGACCCAACGGGTGATTCTTTGCATGTTGGACATTTGGCATCACTGATGCTGATGCGGTGGTTTCAGAAATACGGACATCGTCCTATTGCGCTGGTTGGTGGCGCGACGGGGCGTATTGGTGACCCGTCTGGTCGTGATAAGGGGCGACCAATGCTGACCGATGA
This sequence comes from uncultured Rickettsiales bacterium, assembly GCA_900549365.1. Taxonomy (GTDB): domain Bacteria; phylum Pseudomonadota; class Alphaproteobacteria; order Rs-D84; family Rs-D84; genus Enterousia. The sequence continues at coordinate 5,954 of UROD01000044.1, forward strand.
CCAGATTGAACGTAACTGCGCGGGACTGCGTCATTCAATTGCAAAATTTATTCATTTTGATGGCACGCCGACGGGTGCGGTGATGGTTGATAATAACGATTGGATGTCTGGGTACAGCCATATGGATTTCTTGCGCGAATTTGGAACGGACTTTACCGTGCCGCGTATGCTGGGCATGGAAAGCGTTCGTCGCAGATTGGAAAATGGTATGACGTTCTTGGAATTTAACTATATGACATTCCAAGCGGTTGATTTCCTGACCTTGTACAAAAAATATGGCTGCACAGTGCAGTTATGTGGTGCAGACCAATGGGGCAACAGTATTATGGGTGTTGAACTGGTGCGTAAAAAATTGGGCAAAGAGGTTTTTGTTCTGTCAACCCAGTTGATTACGGACGCCAATGGCAACAAGATTGGTAAATCCGCCGGCAACGCCGTTTGGGTGAACGAAGATAAAACGTCGCCATACGAATACTATCAGTATTTCCGCAATACGCCGGACGATTTGGTTGAAAAATTCTTGAAAATTTTCACTGAAATTCCGTTGGACGAAATTGCAC
>UROD01000045.1 GCA_900549365.1 uncultured Rickettsiales bacterium
CTTAAAATAATAAAGTTCAAAGTGCACCAGCGGAGACGTGTGAACTTTGAACTTTATTATTTTAAGATTGCACTTTGCCATATTTTCCGTATAATCGCGGTATGTTAAATTTAATCAGATCTTTGCTGGCACCGGTGGCAAACAAAACAACAGCCGGTCAGTTGGCCGAAAAATTCGGCTTGGAATTACGTGGTGACCCAAACGCCGTTGTGCGCGGGGTTGCACCAATCGCAGATGCACGTGCGGGCCAGTTGGCGTTCTATTCCACAGAACGCAACAGCGCCGCATTCAAAATATTACCGATTGAGGTATTAAAAAACACGCGTGCAACTGTTATATTGGTTCAACCGGAACAGGCCGAATTTGCACCAGACGGCGCAACATTGTTGATAACGCCATCACCACGTGGAAATATCGTTAAAATCTTGGGCGAAATCTATCGCGAGAGACCACGTTTTGGTATCAGTCGCGACGCGATTGTTGAACGCGGGGTGTTCTTTCGCAATCGGCGCAGCACGTATGTCGGGCAATTTGCAACGATTGAACGTGGCGCGGTCATTGAACCAGATGTGAAAATATACCCCTATGCATACATCGGGCGCAATGTTACAATTGGTCGCGGAACGATTGTCCAGACCGGTGCACACATTGAAAACGCCACCATTGGGGCGGAATGCGTTATCAATTCTGGCGCGGTTATCGGCAAAGATGGATTTGGTTATACCCGTCAAAATGGGCATAATATTTTCATTCCGCACGTTGGGCGCGTTGTTCTGGGCGACCGCGTGTCGGTTGGTTCTAATACATGCATTGACCGTGGCGCAATGACAGACACTGTTGTTGGTGACGGGACAAAGATTGACAACCTGTGCCAAATCGCACACGGTTGCGTGATTGGCAAAGAATGCTTTATCGCGGGTCAAACCGGTATGGCGGGTGGTTGCGTAATTGGCGACCGCGCATTATTGGCTGGTCAGGTTGGGTTGGCGAATGGCGTTCATATCGGCAACGATGCAGAGGTTGGCGCGCACAGTGGTGTATTCCGTACGGTTGATGACGGCACACGGGCGATGGGCTATCCTGCGGTTCCGGGCATGGAATTTTTCCGTCAATATGCATGGTTAAAAAAACAGAGCAAAAGTTAAACTTTGTTGGGAGAGGAAAAATGGTTATTGACGCCAAAGGTATTGAAAAAGTTATTCCGCATCGTGGCAACATGCGTATGATTGACGAAGTCCGCCAATATGATGAACACAGCGGTATCGGCATTCACTATGTGCGCGATGATGAATTTTGGTGTGCAGGACATTTCCCAGACAATCCAATTATGCCAGGGGTTTTACAGGTCGAGGCATTGGCCCAAACTGCGTGTTTTATTGTTATGGCACGCCAAGGATACAATGATGGAAAATCCATGGGATATTTTACGACAATGGAACGCATCAAGTTCACGCATATGGTGCGACCAGGCGATGTGTTGGAATTGCACGTTGAATTATTGATGCAAAAAATGTCGCTGCACAAATTTCACGGCACGGCCTATGTTGATGGCGTACCGGTTGCCGATGCGACATTTACAGCAATCTTGCAACACAACGACAACTAATAAAAACAGGACACAAAATCGTGTCCTGTTTTTTTATTTATCTTCGAATGGATTTTCGTCCTTGTGATATTCAATCACCACCGGCAGGTGTTCCCACTTTAATTCTGTGGCAATCCCGCGACGCAGATAACGCGTGTATGATTCTGGAATATCAGATGCACCACCAACATTGATTGTTATTTTCATCGGGTGGCGACCCGTTTGACGTGCAAATTTGATTTTCATCGGGCGTTTCAGACGCGACATAGGTGGCTGGCGCGTGGCAACCAATTTTTGGGTAATACGATTTATCAAACTGGTTGGAACCTGGGACGACGAAATGTCCCACTGTTCATAAATTCTGCGGAACATATTCTGAACACCCATGCCGGTTTCCGCAGACACCGCCAAAATCATTGGTTTAATAATCTGATGAAATGAATTTGCAAATTGGTGTTTCAATTTCAGCAATTTTTCATCACGGATTTCTGGTTCAACCAAATCCCATTTGTTCAAGGCAACACATAAAATCTTGCCCGCATCATACACACGCGCGGCAATCCCCAGTGCCTGATTTTCAATATTACGCGTGGCGTCCACCATCAATATTACCACGTCTGCTTTGTCAATGGCGTCCAATGATTTCAGTGCAGACAACGTTTCAACATCGTCGGTCACACCTGCCTTGCGACGCAGGCCGGCGGTGTCCATCAGAATAATATCGCGCCCATAAAAACGTGTTGGTATTTTAACCGTATCGCGTGTAATTCCGGGGGCATCACGTACAATTTGACGCTGTTGCCCCAAAACGCGATTCACGAATGTGGATTTCCCGACGTTTGGCTGACCCAAAATTGCAATCTTTAATTTTTCAGCAACAGGACAATCGTTGGTTACGACGCCATCGCATTCAGCGTGTTCCGCAGCAATTTTATCAACAAATTCATAAATTGCATCAAACCCGCTTTTATGTTCCGCCGAAATCGCCGTCGGTGCGCCAAAGCCCAATTTGTAAAAATCATTTACATCGGCCATACGACGCGCAGATTCGCATTTGTTTGCCAACAACAGTACTGGCGCGCGCGTCTTGCGACGAACCAAACGCGCCCAATCCAAATCCGCGCCCGTGATACCCGTACGACCATCAACCACAAACAGCACCGCATCCGAAGCGGCAATGGCGTCCAATGCCATATTTGTTGAATCCGCGGCAATTCCGGTCTTGGCATTTTCCAGACCTGCGGTATCTGTAATCTGGTATGTACGGTCGCGCATAGTACCGGTCAAACTGTCGCGAGTGACCCCAGGGCGGTCATGAACCAGCGCATCACGCGTACCGGTCAAACCGTTAAACAATGTTGATTTGCCCGTATTTGGGCGACCTGCAATAGTAATTTTAATCATAACTTTTTCCATTGATTTTTTATAATTATAAAGCAAAAATATAAATAATCAAATCGGGGGAAAAAATGAAACAAAAACTAAAAAAATTCCTGACGCATCTGCGTGATATTGTTATAAAGCCAAAACGTTATTTTACCAAGATTGTTGCCGATGGCAATATGGACGAATCCATGTTAAAGGCGTTTATTTACGGTCTGTTGGGCGGTCTTTTGGTACTATGCCTGCGTCTGATTGGTGGTGCAACGGTTACATTGGGTGCGGTATTTACCGCCGTGGTTATTGTGCCTGTGCTGGCGGTGACATTGCTGTTTGTGATGGGCGGAATGATGATGCTGGTGTCAGAAATTACTGGTGGCGAACGCGATTGGGAAATCGCAATCAAGGGGCTGTCGTCAATATTCTTTATGTATCCGGTAATTCTGGTATTGAATGCATTGGCGTTTAATTGCACATCAATTTGGATTATCAGTTTGCTGATTGATTTGTATGTACTGTTCTTGTTCTATAACATCGCGTTGTATTGCATGCACGGAAAAAAAGCGAGTGTGATATTTGTTATTGCGGTGTTGGCAATGTTCTTGGCCACAGTGTACGCAACAGATTACCGTATTGGCTGGTTTATGTTAAAGAATGCCAGCGCAACATTGGCATGTGTAATGTAATAAATAAACAATATAAAAAAAAACGCGCCATTGGCGCGTTTTTTATTTCTTTACCATGTTGGTGCATGGTCACCTTCTTTGACAATGGGTTGTTCATCTTCCCATACTGACAGGCCGGTATTTACATCCGTCAACGTCAATTGCAGGTAATATTCCACACGCGTATCAACGTTCGAGAACCAACCTGATTTCAATTTCATATTACGCTGTAACATTTTACCAGACAGTGACAGGTTTGGCGCAACCAATGTGCCTTTTTTAGCGATGGTTGTTGCGTCATATTCGTCATTACCGCGGGTGGCGCGTACCTGATGCGTTGTTTCATCTTCGGCGGCGGCACGTTCATATTCAACCGCGGCGATGCCACGCGCCTTGACCGATGCGGCGGACGCACCCAATGCATCGACTTGTGCGGCTTTCATTTCAGCCGTGACTGGGACATAGCCGATTTCTGTCTTCTTTTTATTCTGGAAACCGGTTGTAACCTGTGCCGTGCCAGAATTTACCAATGTTGTACGGATTTTCTTGACCAAGATATCGGTATCAAAACGCTGCATTGTGTCGTTTTCAACATCTGCAATCGCGATGACAGGATTTTTAACACGGGCAAATGCACCACTGTCTATCATTGATTTGGTCATGCGTTCCGCAGCATTTGTCCAATCGCGATATTCCAATTCCATAACGTTTTGCATTGTTGCAACATCGCGCGCGTCATTCAAATCGACAACGCGTGTTTCGCCACATGCGCACAGCGCGGCACACAACGCAACAGGCATCAGTTTTTTCATACGTTTTCCTTTTGGTTTTGTTATTTTATCTTTATGGTTTTTACATCGGGCGTGCCACCTGTCAAACGAACATAGACCAGATAGTTCCCTGCCGATGGAATTTCAGCTGTTACCACCAGATTACCACCGGATTTTATTTCTAGCAAGCCGGTTTTATCGTTTGTCGTGCGCCACACCGATATCCGCTGGGGCAATGTCGCCCAGGTGCGAACCTCTGCATTTGTGGTGGACAATGTGTACATTGTGGCCAGCAAACCCATCAGCGGTGCAGAATCACTGTCTGAATTGTATAATGCGGATTGTAATGCCGCCTTGGACACAGCAGACGCAAAGGCACGCAAGGCCTCGTTCACGCGATACTGTGTATATTCTGTCATAAATAATGCGTCAACATCGGCAACAATTTCTGCGCCATCAACCATTGGCATTGGGGCGGCAAATAATGGTTCTGATACAGCCACAGATAATGTTGCAGGCCCCGTTGGAAATACAACAAAAGTATCCATTCTGTCTTCGCGTAATTTTGGGGCAAAGCCGTCTTCGATAAATACCCATACCGTGTTTTTTGGGGTGGTGCGGGCATTGGCGGCACGCAAGTCCGATTTTACATATTTATTGTCGCCCGCCATACCATCTGCGCGACGCAAATATGTTTTTGCATTTGCATAATCGCCCACATTCAAAAAATACAGCCCCGACAAATACATCAATGCAGGATTCATAATATCGCGAAACGCACGCCACTGCGAATTTTCAGAATCCAGTCGTTCTGCCAAATCTGTATTATCAGCGCGTTCTGATTGAATTTGTTGTACCAACGCGTCGTATTCGCGCGACATGTCCTGTTGGCGGGCATACGATTGATTTATAATCACGCGCTCATCATCGCGATTCCCCAGTGCCAGCGCATTCCACAACTGGTAATATGACACAAACAGTGCGTCCGACATATACGGACGATAATCGTTTGCCAGATTACCGGCCAACAGTGCGCCAACCTCGCGTCCTAAATCGCCAGAGGTCAAATCAATGTTACGATGATTAAATTCTTCGTATGCGGCATCTGATGCGGCAAATTCGTTTGCATGAAACAAACTGTCTGCGGTAATCAATAATTCCAAATTATTCTGGGACTCGGGGGCATTTCCTGATGAAAATTCGGTTGCTGTCGCAACATAGTTACCGTCAACGTAACCGGTGCGTACCGCGTCCAGTTGTGATTCCATCGTAGCCGCACATGCGCACAATAAAAATGACAAAGATAATACAATTATTCGGCGCATACGGCTGACCGTTTATAATGTTTTGGTTTCGCCCGTCATTGGGTCATAAAACCGCGGCGCACCGGCATAGCCCAATGCCGCATGGTGCGATGGGACCAAAAATTCAGGCAGCGGACTGGACGCGCCCATTTTCATAAACCCAGACAGGCGCGGGTCTTTCCATGCAGGTTGCTTGTCTGCCTCAATCGGGCGATGATACCATCCTTGGAATATCACCAGTTGTTTGTTCTCAGCCAGACGCATAATATCCATTGGTGTGTACAGTAATTCTTCGCTGGTGGATTCTTTGCCGTCTTTGTCGGTTTTGATTTTCATCTTGTAACCCATCATATCCGAAAAACGTTTTGCGGTGTCGGGGTCGTTTTGACGTAACACAACCTTGGCCGCGGTGGTGGAAATGATGGTGGCGGCGGCATCTGCGCCGTACTTTTCCTGAATCTGGTGCAAGTCCTGACCGATAATCAGGTATGACACCTGTTGACCACGACCCAAATCCGGCCCTTGGATAACAGCGTCCAATTTTTGCATTTTTGGCATTTCGTCCAGCACGAACAGCACTGGATACGGGCCCAGTTCGCGACCATCACGCACCTGCTTTGGTGCATTTGACAGCAAGAAATTCGTCATCAATTCAATAAAGATTGCCGTGATTGGATTCAATGCCTGTGCATCGACCATATTGATAGACAAATACACCGTCACAGGTTTAATTTTGCCGTCACGCGGGTCAACCAAGCCACGCAAATCTGAAAAATGAAAGTCCGAATGGCTGGTACGGTTACGAA
>UROD01000046.1 GCA_900549365.1 uncultured Rickettsiales bacterium
AATCCAGTATAAATAAAAGTGCGCCGGTGGCGCACTATCTATTATCTATGCTCTAATAAAAAACGGGGCGATGCCCCGTTTTTTTAAGATTTTTTCCAGAACGCAAAACTGCGGCGGGTTGTTTTTTCCTCGCGCTGTTTGCGGTCTTCGGTTGCGCGGCGATGTTCCGCACGACGTTCGTGGAATCTGCGCGCTGATTCTTCATCACGTTGAATCAATTTCAATTCGGTGACAGACAATTTACCATTACGAACTTCTTCTTCGAATTCAACGATATCGTTTTCATTCAAGAATCTGATGCCTGCGGCCTTTAACGCACTGGAATGAACAAATACATCATCTGTGTTGCCGTCCGCGTTTGGCGCATCTGGTGTAATGAAACCAAAGCATTTTTTGCCGTTATACCATTTTACTTTACCTTGACGCATAATCTAAGTCCTTTGTTATGCTTGTTATGGTTCTGTGCAACTCTTACGCTGAACCTGTGATAATTTTGACGAATTTGGTGACGTAATGCAAGAAAATAACTTTCCTATGGATTTAGGAAAAAATATGATATAATTGTGCGCTGGAAACAAATAAAGCGGGGTATATTGCCCCGCCCTATTTTTTATTATTTGCCGTCTTTCTTGTAGTAACGCTGAACCTCTGTCATGACAAAGTTAAACAGACGGCCCGATAACGTGTCAACCGGCACAGACCAACCACGATGACCGTACGGCATTGCCGCGACCAAGACGAAATTCGCCATAAAGCGGAAAATTTCTGATTCTTGGGCCTGTGTCAGTTTTGTTGGCGCATCTGTAATATGAAACACTTCGTTTTCAATGGCGTCTTCCAATTTGCCCATGATGCGTTCAACAACACGTGGCGGATAATACAGTGTGCATTTTTTCGGGAACCCTTCGAACAACATAACATTGTTGCCTTGGCCGTACAAGATATTCCACCCCACGCGGTCAAACAAACTTTCCAAACAGTCGCATATCATCAGATTGTATTCTTTTGCGCCACCTTCCATAAAATCTGCCAAGCGACGTTCAATATTCTGGCTGGTCTTGCATGCCTTTTTACGCGCAACCTCGTAATGTTCATGCGTTTTGCGTTCGTATTCAAAGAATGTACGAACCTGACATATGATTTCCATTGGCACAACAAAGCCATCTTTGCCGATATCAATAATCAGTTTGGCGTCGCGGTAATTACGCGGATTGTCCATATCATAGAAATTATCACGCACAGACAAAATACGTTCTGGCATCATTGCACGCACGCGTTCGATAAACGTACGGGCCTGTGGGATTAAATCAAACAAACATTTGACGCGCCACACGTCTTGCAAGCGCAGACGTGGCGGCTGAATTTTATCCAGCGCACGCACCAATTCCACCGCAATTTGTTCGTGTCCCGAACCAATAATAGACAGGACTGTTTCAGATGGCGTAGAAATATAGCGTTCAGATAATTTTGCGCGAATCTTTTTTGCGATTGCATTGGCAGATGCCACACGCTCGTGCGCGGCAATTACATCATGGACAGTGTTGGCAACCTCGTCCACGTACATGGTATAGTATTTGCCCACAATCTTGTCCAAGGCACGATCAATATTTTTCTGCGCGCCAACAATTACCGTCACAATTGATGACACCGCCAAGTCAATTTTATGTCCGGCCTCGCTGGAAAAGAACTGATTTCGCATTGGGTCGGCGTCCAGACGATGATGCACGATATATGGCGATAATGGATGGATGTCTGCGATGCGCAATGGTTCATCAATTGCACTGTCGGTGGCATAGTTATAACGCGTCACAGGTGCTTTTGGTGCACCAAAACATTTGCCCAAAAAATAAAATACTTCGCGATACCATTTCAAACTGTCTGAATACAGACGGGACAGATATGCGGCGGCCTCGTCATTTATACGCCCAGCAGCACGCGCTGCCTCGATTGCGTCCAGATTTTTTCTGTCATGATCCGCAACCATATCAACAATATAGTTTTCTGGATACGGGGCTATCATTGTTTTATATCTCCATTACTTCATTATAGGGAACAGAATTACATCACGCAGCGTTGGCTGGTCAAAGATAATGCTGGCCAAACGGTCAACGCCAACCCCCACACCAGAAATCGGTGGGAAACCATGTTCCATTGCACGGACATAATCATTGTCCGGATTAAATGCTTCTTCGTCACCATCAGCGATATTTTTGGCCTGTTGTTCAAATGCCGCCAACTGTTGGATTGGATTTACCAATTCTGAATACCCCTTGCACAATTCTGCACCACATACCAGTAATTGGAACATATCCAAGCAACGATCGTCTGCGTCGCTGTGACGCGCCAATGGTACCATGTATGTTGGATAGTTGTATAGGAACGTTGGCTGGACAATACTGTCGCGAATCTTGCGTTTATAGACGTAATCAACCAATGTTGGTATAGACTTCAAATCGTCCAATTCACCCGCAGGGAACATACCTTGGTCAACCAGTTGTTTGCGCAATGTGTCAACGTTATCAAAATCCAAAATATTACACCCAAACAATTCATTCATACGGGCGGTGTAATCCATCATTTCATATTTACTGAAATCCAGTTCTGTGCCCTGATATGAAATTTGCAATGTGCCACGGCAACGCTGAATCAGGTTCTGAATCAATTCCCACGTGAATTTCAGATTACGTTTCCAATCCCAATATGCCGCATACCATTCCACCATTGTAAATTCTTGCAGGTGCATGGCATCCATACCCTCGTTACGGAAATCCTTGGCAACTTCGTACACACGGTCAAAACCGGCGCAATTTGCCAACTTCAAGAATAATTCTGGGGAAATACGCAACTGAAAATCTGCATCCAACGCATTGTGATGGGTCAAGAACGGACGTGCCGCCGCGCCAGAGGCAACATTCTGCATAATTGGTGTTTCAATTTCCAGAAATCCGTTGTTGTTCATAAATTCACGCCAATACTGGGTCATCTTGAACCGCCCCAACAGGGTATTACGGGTTTCAGGATTTGAAATCACATCCAGATAACGCTGGCGATAACGGGTTTCTGTATCCGTCAGACCATGAAACTTTTCTGGCAATGGGCGCAATGCCTTGGACAAGATTGTGTACTTTGCAACACGAACGGTCAATTCACCCGCTGTTGTGTGATACAATTCACCCTCTATCCCAACAAAGTCACCCAAGTCAACGTTGGCCTTCATAAACTTGTATTGTTCTTCGCCCAATTCTTCGCGGGACATAGAAAACTGAATTTCGCCAGCGATATCATAGATACGGCCAAACATCAATTTGCCCAACCAACGCAACGCTGTAACACGCCCTGCCAGTTTTACCGCCGTGCCATCTGCCAAATTGCGTGCATCAGCAATGGTATGCGTACGGTCAAATTTGTCTTTCCACACAACGCCATCGCGGGCGCGAATATTTTCCGCCTTTTGCAGGCGCGCCTGTAATTCATTGGTTGAAATTGTTGTGTTTTCTGACATTGTCTTTTTCCCTTTTCGTGTAATGTTATAAAAAACGGACGCAGAAAAGTGCGTCCGTCGTTAAAACTGATGGTCGCACGCGATTTATAAAAATTTTTTCAAATTTAACATTTTCATTTCTTTCTGTGTTAGACCGTTTCCCCGTTTGGGTCACAGCATTATTACGGAATTTTTTATAAATGTAAAGAATAAATTCGCGCGACACAAAATAAAAACACGACGCAAGAAAAAATTTATTAAAAATAATAATTATTCTCTTGTAATAATCTTTTCAAAATGATATTTATGCGGCATCAAATGCACGGGGATTTATTCTTGGGGTTGCCCCAGACGTAAATCTGGCATAATTACAATACAAAGGGGGGATTTTCTGATGAAAGCAAAACAGAAAAAAATGTTGCGGACATGCGGCATTGCCGTGGCACTGATTATTGCGGCATTTTTGATTGTAAAATACATTGTTGCTATGCGTCCATATTCATATGCAGGCACATTGGAAACAACCAAAGTGATGGTGTCTGCGCGTGTGGCGTCCGACATTTCTGAATTTAATGTGGCGGAAGGGGACACAGTTTCAAAAGACCAAACATTGTTAACGCTGTCATGCGATGCGTATAAAATTTTGGCACAGCAACTGGACAATGACTATGCCCGCGCAGATGCCTTGGTCGCCAAGGGGCACATGTCACAGGCAGAATACGATGTTGTTGCGCGCAACAAACACGATAATGATTTGAAATTATCATGGTGCGACGTAAAATCACCAATTGACGGTATGGTTATCACCAAATTCCGCGAGGTTGGCGAGGTTGTAGCCCCAGGGTCAACATTGGTGTCACTGGCGAATCCGTATGACATTTGGGCGTATTTCTATGTGCCATATGAAATGCTGCACAAACTGAATGTGGGTCAGCACGTTATTGGCACATTGCCAGAGGCCGCCGGCAAAACATTTTCAGGAACAATCATAAAAATAAACGAACAGGCCGAATTTACACCAAAAAATGTTCAGACCCGCGAAGAACGCACGCGTTTGGTATACGGCGTAAAAGTGAAGTTTGAAAACCCAGATTTAACACTGAAATCCGGCATGACAATTGAAAGTACGTTGTTAAATGAATAAGCAAATTGGTATTGATGTTTCCGATGTGACCAAACGGTTCGGTGGCATTGTGGCACTGGACAACGTGTCGATGCATTTTAACCCAGCAACACTGTACGGTGTAATTGGGCCGGCGGGTGCGGGAAAAACCACCCTGTTCCGATTGATGCTGGGGCTGATGCGGGCGAATAATGGAAAAATAACCTATTATGAAAACGGGCACGTGATTGATTTTGCCGATGCACGTGAATCTGTCGCATATATGCCCCAGAGCCAGAGTTTATACGCCGACCTGTCGGTGGACGAACACTTGGATTTTTTCCGCCGTCTGTATGGAATACCAGATGCCGAATATAAAAAGAAACGGTCTGAATTGTTGCATATGGCGCGCTTGGACAAATTTCTGGACAGAACCGCAGGAAACCTGTCGGGTGGAATGTACAAAAAACTGGGGTTGATTTGTGCCCTGTTGCGCAGTCCCCGCGTTATGTTGCTGGACGAGCCGACAAACGGCGTTGACCCAATCAGTCGGCGCGAATTTTGGGATTTATTGCATGCGGCGCAACAACAAGGAATCTTGGTCATTATGACAACCGCCTATATGGACGAAGCCGAACGCTGTGGCGAGGTTGTTTTGATGGAACGCGGACACGTTCTGGGTATGGGCGAACCAAAAGAATTACTACACACATCGCATTCTGCGAACTTTGATGAATTTTTCTTGAAACGTGGGGGTGAAAAGCAATGAAACAAAAACACCCTATTGTAGACGTATGCAACCTGTACGTACGTTTCGGGGAATTTTGTGCCGTACGTGATGTATCGTTCAGTGTTTCTGGGGGCGAAATATTTGGTTTTTTGGGTGCAAATGGCGCAGGCAAGACAACGACCATTCGTGTTCTGTGTGGATTGTTGCCGGCATCGGACGGTCGCGTTATTATTGATGGGCATAAATTCGAGAATGGTAACGCAAACCTGATTAAACAGAGTGTGGGTTATATGTCCCAACACTTTACGTTATATGATGGATTGTCTATCAAAGAAAATTTTGATTTTGCGGCCGCGCTGCGTGATTTGCCAGAATCGGTGTATTTGCGTCGGCGTCGGGCGTTGCTGAAATTTATCGGATTTGATGAAAAACTGTCAACGGTGGTGCGCGACCTGCCTGGGGGAATTAAACAAGAAATCGCGCTGTGCGTGGCGTTGTTGCATGATCCAAAGATTATATTCTTGGACGAACCAACCGCTGGTGTTGCGCCTGTGTCGCGCCAACGTTTTTGGTCATTGATTAAAAAATTGGCGTCGGACGGCAAAACTATTTTTGTCACCACCCATTATATGGACGAGGCGGAAAACTGCGATCGTATTGCACTGATGCGCGCGGGGGAACTGATTGCGATTGATTCACCCCAGAATCTGAAAAAACAGACATTTGGCGACACGCTGTACAATTTTACGCCCCGTGTTGATAATCCGGTGTTTCCACCTGAAAAAAACTTGGACATTTGCGAACCATATGGACGACACTGGCACATCCGTTTTCGCGACGGGGTTGATGCGCGCGCCCAGATTGAAAAATACAAAAAATATTTTGACATTAAAAAGATATCGCCATCACTGGAAGACGTATTTATCAGATTGGTAGAAGGACAAAACAGATGAGATTTTTTTCCCGCGAACGTGCGGCCGCCATTTTTTCCAAAGAATGTAAGCATATTCTGCGCGATCCGTTTACGCTGATTATTGCGTTGCTGTTGCCGTTGGCGATTGTGTTGATTCTGGGAAATTCTATTGAGTTCAACATTCGTTCCATCAAAATGGCATATTATGATGCCGACCGCACAGAAAGTTCGCGCGCATTGATTGATACGTTCGGCAGTTCGGATTATTTCAA
>UROD01000047.1 GCA_900549365.1 uncultured Rickettsiales bacterium
TGTACGATTTGTTGGCGTTTGAAATGGACTTTGAACGTGACGTACGCGCAGGCCAGAAATTCTCGGTCTTGTATGAAGAAAACTTTTCCAATGGGCAAAAAATCGATAATGGTCGCGTTTTAGCCGTCCAGTTCGAGGCCCTGCGTGGTAACGTAAAAATGTACCGCTTTCGCAAGGCAGATGGCACATCGGGCTATTACGACGCAGATGGCAACGGTGCAATCAAATCATTAAAGCGTACACCCATCAATAATGCTAAAATCACCAGCAGTTTTTCCGGCCGTCGCAAGCACCCCGTATTGGGCTATACCCGTGCACACAAGGGAGTTGATTTCCGCGCATCAACCGGCACACCAATTCCGGCCGCGGGTGCGGGTCGCGTTGTTGCACGTGGATATAACCGCGGGCACGGTAATTATGTAAAAATCCGTCACAATGGTTCATATGAAACGCTGTATGCGCATATGTCCAGATTTGCCAAGGGGGTTGGCGTTGGCACAAATGTGCGTCAGGGTCAAACGATTGGTTATGTCGGTTCAACAGGTCTGTCCACGGGGCCACATTTGCACTATGAAATTATCAAAAATGGCGCACATGTAAATCCAATGACTGTAAAATTGCCCGCAATCAGCAATCTGGGGACGGCGGACAAAAAGAAGTTCTTGGAATATCGCAAGACCATTGATGATGCAATGACGCGTTTGGCAGAAAAGCCGGATATGTTCATTCAATTATAAAAAAACGCCCATGTGGGCGTTTTTTTATCGTGATAAAAACAAACTGCGGTTTGCTTTCAAAAAATAACGCTTGTCCGGCATTGCGCACATAAATTGACGCAGGTAACGCAACGAGTTTTCAATCATCTTGGTTTCCAATGTGTGCGCATTTGCGGTTTCCATACGCAGTTTTTGCAGACGCGCAGCGGTAAATACGTTTGAACCAGCAGACGCCACACTGGCGTTATATTTTATTTCCACCATAAAATTCTGGAAATATTCATTGATAAAGTTCAAACGACGAACCTGTTCATCAATTTGAATGTATGGCAACACCCCCATGGCAACGATTGTGTTCAGTTGACCATTTTGTGCCATTTTTTCAGCCGCAGGCCAATCAATACTGTGCGGGGCACGAACCCCAACCTGATGCGCGACCGTACCATATACATCAATTATTTCGGGCATATCGATACAATACGCAGTGTCCAAATTGTATTCGTTCTGGATTGATGATGCCATTGGCGACAGACCGCAACCCAAATCTACAAATTTTATGCCGTCTGACGATTTACCAATTTTTTCGGACAAGAACTGAATACTTTCCGAAAAACGAATTGCATAGTGCAACGATTGCAACGGTACGTCTTTTGCGCGGTCAACGCAATTCGCCGGAAATGCATCAGACGCAACCGTTCTGGAAATAATTTTTTGCCCCAGTTCACCCAACAGCGGTTTGAATTCGGGACGGCGCACGGTTGCCGTCAATGCGCGATTCCATTCGTGTACAAACTGTTTGGTTTCTGGCGAAATTGGCGCGATATAGCGATTATATTTCTTTAACGCAGGTTCCAAAAATATACTGCACGACAGCGGAATATCCAAAGTACCAAAAGTCAGATTTTTTGTACGAGGCATTATATGCTTTCCTTTTGGTGCTTATCTAATTTTGCCCAGATTATTGTTGTATTCTTGGAAAGCACGCTGAATGCGTCGGGTCAAGAATGGTTTACATTCAGACGCCGCAACCAAGATATCGCCATCGACCCCATAGGCGGTAATTGTACCGTCGTAGTTCAAGTATACATACGCAGGTTTATGCGCCGTTTTAATATCATCTGGATTAAATATTTTCTTGTTATCTTTGGCGATTTTATTGCATGCCTTTTTGATATCTGGTGTGGCGCAGAATGCTGGCAACGTTGCACAATGTGGCAAACAATTTATCTCTTTTTGGAAACGATTTATACGCTGTCCATTTATAATCAGTGGCGAATAACCACATTCTTGGTAAAAATTCATTGCCCCAAACATTGCAACCAAATCAATATTGTGCGCCCCCAGACCAGCGGTACGTTCCGCTTTTTGTAACAACTGGCGACCAATACCGCATTTTTGATATTCTGGACGCACATATAAACTGCGCATTGTTGCAATATTGCTCATACAATCACCTTGGACAAAGCCAACCATTGTTTTATCGTGATATGCCGCATATGCAAAATTATGCGTACGACGATGCCATGCCTTTGCCAAATTTTCCAACATAAAATCGCATTCGCCCGATGTCAGTTCTTGATTATATGCGCCACGAATAGCATCACAGCGCACAGATAAAAAATTGTTCCATATTACTGGGTCTTGATTAAATAAAGGTATAATTGTTATTTCGTCCATGATTTTTCTGCTTAAATGTGTTTTAGCAGCGTAATACAAAATTATTATTTTGTCAATGCGTCAAATGAAAAATTTCCAAAATCGTCGTGACGCGCATTTGGGACGACAATGATGTCTGATGATTTGGCAATCTGGCGGGTCAATTCAGGTGGCACAACCGTGTCTTGTTCAGCAACATAATGTGTTTGCGCGATATCTGGCAATGTTGCCATATCCAACGATTGACGCAATGGGCTGTCGCCAAAGTGTGCCGTCCATGCCGCGTGATTCAATACCCCCGCGATTGTAATCCAACGCACTGCGTTGATTTCTGGGTGGCGTTCAATAATCAATCCCGACACCATCGCCCCACCCGAATAACCAACCAAGACAACGGGGTGCGTGGTTGCAACCTGCGATATTGCGTCCGCCATACCGTCCACCACCGCCGGTGAAAACCGCCCGTCTGTCCAATCGTGACGTGTGCATGCCGACGACATTATAAATTGGCACGGGCGCGCCATGTACACGACGTTATCCACATTAGCGTGCGTTGCCAGTTTACGTACAAACGTTCCACGTGGGGTCGGATCAGACGATGGTCGACCATTTGTGCGGAATGCGTGGCCGTCCCCTTCGATAAAAACATAGATTGGCGCGGCTGGGTCGGCGTTTGTGATTTTCTGCCATGTGGCGATTTGATACGCACCAGCGCGCACAGGCACGTACGTAAATTCAGATGACGCATTAAACGTACCAACGCACCCTGCCAGAAACAAGCCCAATAAAATTATACCCCGCCGAATATACATATATACATCATAAAACAATCTGGCATAACGCGTCAATTTATATACGAACTATTTTTTTGACAAACAATCTTGACAAAATACTTGACAAATTATATTTATAGTACATAATCGATATGAAATAAAAACAACCAAGAGGGTCGGCAAATGTTTCAAAAGTTAAAAATGAAAATTGCTGCTCGTCGCGTTCAGCGCAGCAAGGCAAAAAAATCCGTACGTCGTGCGCCAGCACGCAAAGCGGCACGTAAAAACGCATTTTGGTCACGCGTTCGTACGATTGTCGCATGGCCATTTCGTATGATTGGTCGCGCATTGCGTCGCGTATGGTCATGGATTTGTGCAATTGATTTGGTTGGTCTGATCAATTTGACATTGCTGTTTGCGATTATTATATTGGCAACCCTGTTTATCATTGACGTTGTAAATTATCGTCGCGCGCCAAAAATTGTTATTGTTGATAAACCAATCGTGGCCCAGACGGTTCGTGCGACCCCCGCGCCAAGCACACGTCGCGCCCCCGTACAACAGGTTGCATCATTGCCAGTTAAACGCGATGCGTCACGCAAATATGTTGCCCAGCCGGTAAACGTGGTTGCAACAAAACCATGTGGCGTATGCATTCGCCAGACCGCCCGCACAGCAGACACTATGTATGGCGACGTGATTATTGACAGTCGTGGCGCAGCAAAGATGTTGCGTAATGGCGACAAAATTCGCGGCAACGTGTACCTGCAAAACATGCGCAAATACACACTGCCATGCGGTGTTCGCATCGAAGGCAATCTGTTCCTGCGCGATGTAAATATGGTTCAGTTTTGTGGCGATTTTACCGTAACAGGTAATATTTATGTCAGCCCGAAATCATCGTTTGGCCCAATTCCACGCACCGCGCGTTTGGGTGGTCAGGTGATTTTATAACCCGAATTGTTCATTTTTTCTCCCTTGAACAATGACCGCAGATTTTTCTGCGGTCTTTTTTTGCAATCTCGATTTTATATGGTATAATATATACATCCAAACGAGAGGAAATAAATCATGAACACGGCAGAAAAAATTTTGAACGTACTGGCTAAAAATCTGGGCTATACCGTTGTATTGGGTATTGCAATCGTACTGTTTGCAATATTTTCAGACGGCCTGATTTCTGGCGTTATAACGGCGTTGTCCGCGGTTATCGGATACACATGCGTTGTTATGCTGTACAAAGAATTCGCAAAGGCACCGGTGGCAAAACCCGCACGCGCGGCGAAAAAGCCAGCGGCCCGTAAAAAAGCGAAGTAAGGGACCCAAAACCTGAAAAAAAATCGCCCGTTTGGGCGATTTTTTTAATACCGTTCGCGATTATTTTTCTGGGGCATCGGTTGTGGTGTTGGCCGATGGTGTGGTAACTGGCGCGCCGTCCTGCATCATGATTTCCTGACGCAATTCGGATTGACGTGTGGACATATCGCTTTTTGATGCAACCAATGCCAGCGCAGCACACAAAATAAAGAATATTGTTGCCAACCATGCGGTCAATTTGGTCAAGAAATTACCGGCCGCCGCACCCGTCAACGCGCCACCAAACATAGATGCCGCCGCCGAGCCAGACATACCACTGCCTTCGGACTTTTGCAACAAAATCACACCAATCATAAAGATTGCGACAATAATCAACAAAACCAATAAAATAGAAAACATTTTTAACCCCTGTTATGTGTTTATTATGCCCTGATTCTAGCGATAACGTCCCTAGATTGCAAGGATTTTCAACAATTCTTCTGCGGCGTTTATGCTGGCATTCTTTTTCGAAGAACCAGTTGCCGTTGTTGTTTTACCCAGTGCAGACACGCGCACGTGGAACACCGGACTGTGCGATGCGCCCGTCTGTTCCAGATATTCATAGACCGGCAACGCACCATCACCCAATTTCTGAACCAATTCCTGTAATGCTGTTTTGGCGTCTTTGGGCGCGGTGGCATCCGCCGCCGCCAGTTCGCGCCAATATTCCAAAATTACCGTGCGCGCTGCATCAAAACCGCCATCAATAAAGATTGCGCCAAAAATCGCCTCCATCGCGTTGGCCATAATGTGACGAATGCGACCGCCGGTCATGTGGCCATGACGAATGTGTGATGCCAAATTTAATTTATCTGCAACCGACGCCAATGTTTCGGTTGACACCAACATCGCATGACGACGTGCCAATTCCCCTTCGTGTTCATTTGGATACATTTCAAATAACAATTCCGCAACCGTCAATCCCAACACGCGGTCACCAACAAATTCCAAACGTTCATTGTTGTGCGCGCTGTCCGCGCCAGATTGCGTCAACGCCAGTTCTAATAACTGGGGATTCTTGAAAGTATAGTTCAGTTTTTCCAATTTATTTTACCCCCATACCAAATCTGTCCCAGCGCATTTTACTGTTCCAATTCCACACTGCAAGCATTGGCGAATAATAGTTGTGCGAATACCATATAAACCACGCCGGCCCCAACACATTATCACGTGGGACAAACCCAACGTCGGCACGGCTGTCCAAACTGTTGTCGCGATTGTCACCCATAAAGAAATAGTGTTTTTCAGGCACAACAAATTCATTGGTATTGTCCAGCGGGGCATCATCTGACACCTCTATGATACTGTGTTGGACGCCGTTCGGTAATGTTTCGGTATATTCGGTCATTTTGAATACGCCACATGCCCCCATGTACATTTTGCAATATCTGTCGTCCTTGTATTCAATGGTGTAATTGAATGGCGCGGGCGCGTTATCAATCCAAATCTTGTTACCCTTTATCGACATATTGTCCTGATAAAATCCGACGCTGCGCAATGACTTTGGCAGGTTTGCAACGATATAGTCCCCCTTCTTTTCGCGCGGAACTTCATTGCCATTGATATACAGGCGACCGCCGGTCATTTTAATTCTGTCCCCAGGCATACCAATCAGACGTTTAATATAATCCTGTGATTCATCGATTGGATTACGGAATACAATCACATCGCCAACCGCGGGTTCGCCCCCCCAGAACCGACCATTCCACATTTTCCATGAACCAAACGGGAAAGAATAACGCGAATAGCCATATGCCCATTTCTGGACAAAGATATGATCGCCAACATGCAATGTTGGAATCATTGACCCCGACGGAATGTTAAACGGTTCCAGCAACAAACTGCGGAAAATAATGGCAATCAGACCGCCGTAAAATATGGTATTAAACCATTCACGCGCGGCATTTGTATTCTTTAATGGCATATTTACAACCCTCTTGTGTCGGGGG
>UROD01000048.1 GCA_900549365.1 uncultured Rickettsiales bacterium
CGCAGCGATGGAACGCTTGGCCGCGGCGCACGGTATTGTGTTTGCTGCGCCACCGATGAATCTGTGCACTGATAACGGTGCAATGATTGCGTGGGCAGGAATTGAAAACTATCGCTTGGGACGTATTGTGCACAGCCCGATTGCCCCGCGTCCGCGTTGGCCACTGACCGAATTGTAATTGAATAATTTGGGTGTTTGTGGTACAATTTTCGGTATGGAAATACAAGATTACAAGAAAATTTATGATGCCGCCACGCGCAAGGTTTTGGAACAGGCGTCCAAAATAGATTCCTTTGCGTTGGACAAATTTGATGCGGAATATCGCTTGGTTGATATTGCGTATGTGTTGCGCGAAAAATATGCTGACCCTGCATTTCGGCACAAGTATGTTGGCAATCTGCCGTTTAATGGATTTGTACCGTGGCCCAAGGGGTTCTGTGCGCTGTCTACTATTTGTGTGTATGAATTATATGGTGGCGCAGATATATGGACGCCGTCTGCAATTCATTTGGGTGACTGGGAACATGCGCCGGTGGTATTCCTGCGTGATGTGGAACGCGGCATTGCATTTGATGCTACGGGCGATCAATTTGCGCCCCTGCGCGTCCCGTACGAGGTTGGCACACCAATCAATCGGCGCATTGGTGATATGCGCACCCCAAACAAAACAGAATTTGTTCGCCAGATTAAACAAGAGTTAGATAAGCGGTAACTGCACATGGAAAAACCAGAACCAATTGTTAAACCCGATACTATATTCAGCGTATCAGATGCATCAGCGTTGTTAAAAGGCGTGGTTGAAACCGCGTTTCCACGTATAAAAATCCGCGGTGAATTATCACAGATTACGCACGCGACGTCTGGTCATATGTATATGACGATAAAAGATTCTGGGGCGGCAATTTCCGTTATTATTTGGCGCGGGACGCCTGTTTCTTTCAAACTGGACGAAGGGATGGAGGTCATAATCACCGGACGTTTCACAACATACCCAGCGCGCAGCAATTATCAAATCATTGTAAA
The DNA here is from genome assembly GCA_900549365.1 of uncultured Rickettsiales bacterium. Lineage (GTDB taxonomy): Bacteria > Pseudomonadota > Alphaproteobacteria > Rs-D84 > Rs-D84 > Enterousia. The sequence goes on from UROD01000048.1 coordinate 1,024, forward strand.
CGAAATCGAAATGGCAGGTGTTGGCGCAATCCTGAAAATGTTAGAGGAACGCAAACGCAAACTGGCAGCCGAAGGGCTGTTTGATGCGTCACGGAAAAAGCCGTTGCCACGCCTGCCCCAGACAATCGGCGTTGTGACCAGTCCAACGGGTGCGGCATTCCAAGATATTCAGAACAGATTACGCGAACGTTTTCCTGTGCGTGTGTTGTTGTATCCTGCAACGGTTCAGGGCGCAACCGCTGCGGCCGAGGTTGCCGCTGGTATTGAGTATTTCAATCGTATGAACAATGTTGATGTCATTATTGTTGCGCGTGGCGGTGGCAGTTTAGAGGACTTGTTACCCTTTTCCGAAGAGGTTGTTGTTCGTGCCGCCGCGGCCAGTCACATTCCGTTGATTTCTGGCGTTGGACATGAGCCAGATTGGATGCTGATTGACTTTGCTGCGGACTTTCGCGCACCCACACCCACGGGCGCGGCAGAAACGGTTGTGCCAACAAAATTATCGCTGTTCCAAGAACTGGACAATCTGTGGCATCGTTTGTCATCAAACTTTACAACGCGCCTGACAAATGCGAAATCGCGTGTGGACGCGATTGCCATTAAAAGCCCGCGCCAAATGGTTATGGAACACGCCCAGCGTCTGGACGACGTGGCGCGCACAATGAACATTATCATCAATGGAAAATTGACCGCTGCGCACGGTCGCATTGATGCGTTGACGACGTTTCCAAATATATTACAGAATAAAATGGCGGCGATGAATCAATCTGTCGCACATCTGGGGCAAATGTTAAATTCACTCAGTTATAAAAACGTGTTGGCGCGTGGGTACGTGATTGCGCGTGATGCAAATGAAAAAATTATCAGCCGCGCCGATGGTGCGCCACGTGTTACATCGCTGGAATTTGCTGATGGCGTTTTACGCCTTGATTAGTGTCTGGGCGGTCGCCAGTGATTCTGGGGTGATTTCTGCGCCACTGATTATACGTGCAACCTCGTTCAATCGTTCGTCGCCCGTAATTTCATGAACAGACGTTGTCGTTTTGTCCGCGGTCGCGGTCTTTTCAATCTTGAAATGATGGTTTGCAAAACCAGCAACCTGGGCCGAATGGGTAATCACCAATGCCTGTGCGCCACATGCCAATTTATTCAGACGCATTCCAACCGCACTGGCGGTTGCGCCACTGATACCCGTATCAATTTCATCAAATACAAATGTGTGCGAATATTGATTGTTTGCCAGCACCACGCGCAGTGCCAACATTAAACGCGCCAATTCACCACCCGATGCCGCACGGTGCAGTGGTGCAAATGGCATCCCTGGGTTGGTCTTTATCATAAACACAATATCGTCAACGCCGGACACCGATGCGTCGCACAATGTACGCGATACGGCAAAGTCCGCCTGTGCCAGTTTCAAATCGGGCAACTCTGCCAATATACGTGTGCGTAATTGTTCGGCGGCAGTGGCGCGTGCGTTGGTCAGTTGCGCGGCATACTTGTCAAATTCCGCACGTTTTTGTTGAACCAGTGCGGCAACGCGACGTTGCTGGGCGTCCGAATTATCAATCGTTGCCAACGCCGATGCCATCTGTTCCAATTTAGCCGGCAATTCGTCCGCGGTCACGCGATGTTTGCGCGCGGCGGCGCGGATTGCGAACAGGCGTTCTTCAACCTCGTCTATGCTAGCAGTATCAATTTCGGTTGGCGTCAACGTTTCTGCAATCTCTGACACACTTTGCGCAATGTCATACAGTTTATCAATCTGTGCTTGATATGGATTTGGTTCGGTTTTTACGCGTTGTAATATGTGCGCCACAGCAAAGATTTGTGCGTCCAATGAGTTGCCACGCGGGGCCAGTGCCTCGGTCGCTTCGGCTAAAATGGCAGCGTCTTTTTCGGCATTCATCATTGCACTGCGACGCGACGACAATTCTTCTTCTTCGCCAACGCGGACGTTCAGATCGCGTAATTCTGCAACATTGTGTTCCAAAAAATCGCGTTCTGATTCAGCGCGCGCCAGTAATTCATTCAGTTCATTTAATTCACGTTGTGCCGCGTGATATTCATTGTATGCATCGCGTATGGCGCGCAACAAATCGTTATAGCCCGCAATGTTTGCTGCGCCAAACGCGTCCAATGTTGCACGGTGTGTTGATGGATTCAGCAGTGTATGATTCGCAAACTGACCATGAATTTCCACCAGTTCATCGCCAACCTGTTTTAACGTTTTGATTGATACAGGACTGTCGTTTATCCATGCGCGACTTTTTCCATCGGCGGACAATGTGCGTCGCAAAATCAGCGCGCCATCAGATACATCAATGCCAAATTCGTCAAACAATGGCAACAATGTGTCGGGCACGGCGTCAAATTCCGCGGTAACCGATGCCATATCGCAACCGTGACGTACCAATCCGGCATCCGAACGCGCCCCCAACGCCAATGACAGCGCGTCCAGCAAGATGCTTTTGCCCGCGCCAGTTTCGCCGGTCAGCACATTCAGCCCACCGCCGAATCCCAGATTCAGTTTTTCAATCAATACGATATTTGAAATATTCAGATTTGTCAGCATGCCTAGATTATAGCCAGTTTTGCCGCCCTGTTTCAAGATTTTATTGAACAGATTCCAGCTCAAAATTATGCAACCACAAAATGAATCCGTGAACTGCATATTTGGGGTAAATCATTCGCAATAAATCCACGTATTCTGCAACCTGTGCATGGTATGCGGCGCGATGTTCGTCGGGACTGGTGTCGGTTTTATAGTCCAAAATCAGAATTGTTTTTGCCTCATGGTTTATTACCATGCGGTCAATTCTGCGACTGATAAATTTACCACGAACAAACCCTGCGACCGGAACTTCGGTTTGTGAATTGGTGTCAAAGAATTGTAATAGTTCCTTGTGTACGGTGATTTTTTTAATTATCTCGCTGTCACCACGGCTGTCGTCACCCCCAATAAAAACATGGCGCATTTTTTCATGCATACACGTGCCGACATCAATCGCATGCGATGCGGCGTCGTGCTGTTTTAATAATTCGCGCAGTGTATCTGTCATTTTTCAATCCTGATAAATTCGTCGGTGCTGTCGCCCGCCAGTACGCGCCACAGTTGTGTGTGCCATGCGTCATCTGGTGGATTTTTATCGTTTGTAAATCCGTATATAAACAACGCGTCACGCGCACGCGTCATTGCCACATACAGCAATCGATAATATTCCGCAATGCGAATTTTTCGCACGGCGTTCAATGCTGTCGATGGTGCGTCACCCGCCCCACTGGTGCGTGGCAACCAAATCCATGGCGTGGGAAACTTGTCGGCATTTGCGCGCAGATGTGGTGGTAACAATTCTGGGGTGATGGTCGCCATCTTTTCAACCTTGGGCGTGCGAATTGTATCGATTAAAAATACTGCGCGCGCCTCCAACCCCTTGCTGCCGTGGACGGTGGCAATACGTACACCACTGGCACTGTCCATGTCGCGTTTGATTTCGCTGCTGCCGGTGATGAACCATTTCAAGAAATGGCGCAACGTACCCGTCATGGTGCGTTCGTACGCCAAACATATGGTCATAAACTCTTCCAATGGGTCGACAACCTGATTGCCCAATGCAGCAATCATACTTTCGCGCACACCACCAGATAACACATTGTTAAAGAACGAATACGGTGACATTGTTGCGGCCGCATTCAATAATTCTGTCAGGCGATTATAAACATCTGGGTGCGTGTCCGACAAAACCTGATACACGGTTGTTGGTTGTGTGTTCCCGTTACGTTTTTTTATCGCATTTTCGTCATTTTTTATTTTGCAAACATTAAAAATATCGTGTTCAGTCAATCGAAAAACAGGACTCTTTAACACGCAACATAAACTGTAATCGTCGGTGGTATTCAAACAAAAACGCACCAGATTCATCATATCGCGAATAACCGGAAAGTCCGGCAAGACGATACGATCACTGCCCGCAACATCAATGCCACGACGCTTTAATTCTTTGACCAATGGCGCAGCCATGGGTGCACGTTGTTGCACCAGAACCATAATATCTTTTGGTGCGTATTCGCCAGAATCAATCAATGCTTTAATCCGGTCGGCAATATTACGAATGTACGTATTCAAATCAATTTCATCGGTGGCCTTGGATTTCAATTTATGCAATTCAACCAATCCCGTACCATCACTGCGGAAACATTTGTGATTGTTGTTGGCAAAACCGGTCATTTCAATGACAGTGGTTTCATCAAAGAACTTGTCCACAGTATTTAGAATTGCAGCCAGCGAACGAAAACTTTGCGTCAGTGGCACTTCGCGTATTGTGCGCATATTTTGTGCAATTTGTGTTGCAATTTCATCGCGACTGGCAGCGAATGCACGCGGGTCTGCGCCCTGAAAGCCATAAATAGATTGCTTGGTATCGCCAACGACAAACATAGTGTGTGGGTGGCGCGCGGTGTCACCATCAGTAAAGAAATCGCCCGCCAGCATGCGCATAATGTCCCATTGCACGGGTGCGGTATCTTGCGCTTCGTCCACCAAGATATATGACAATGATATATTTAATTGCGACAGCACCCAACCCATTGTATCCGGCTTTGAGAACAACCGACGGGTATATAAAACCAAATCTTCGAAATCTAATGCGTTTTGGCGTGCCTTTAATTCGCGATATGTTTTGGCAAATGCCGCAGACAAATCAAATAACGCCAACGTGTCATCAAATACCATTTGGTTCTGGTCATGTTGGTTGATTTGATAAACGCGATCTTGTTCGGCGGTCATATAATCCTTGGTCATAATATTTTTTATCTTGCCGCCATCGGCCTTTAAGTACGCGTTTTTGTATTCTTGAAAATCTATCGTTTTATCAATATACTGTTGCGTTAAGTTGACAACCTTGGTTATATAGTTTGCCGGTTTTTTTTCACTTTTTGCCAAATTTATAATATTGTGCAGGGATTCTGGGGTTGTTTCCGACATAATCGGCGAATCCAGATTCAAAAAATACCGCGTTGTATCAATAAAATATTTGCGATAATTGTCAAAATCGTCAACTCCAAAAAAGTACTTGTATTGTGATGTTAGCATGCCCAACAATTCTGGCATGGCGGTTTCGGACACACGTCCCACAATATGTTCAAACGCGGCGTCGGTGCGTGCATCGCCAGATGAATTTATCAGGTGGTCAAATGCGTTTTGCATCAAAATACGTTGCGCGGTATCAGACACCAGCGTCCACGATGGCGATATGCCCGCCTCTAATGGAAAGCGACGCAGAATTTCTTCGCAAAAACCATGGATAGTTTTTATTTTCAGAATCTCTGGGTTGTCGATATATGTAAAAAATATCTGGCGTGCATGCGCAATATCTGAATCTGTCGGATGTTTGTTTTCA
>UROD01000049.1 GCA_900549365.1 uncultured Rickettsiales bacterium
GATTTCGGCAACTTTCGCCGTGGCCTGTTTCATAGAAACCGCCGCAGACGTGTCCAACGTTGTCACGCGCAATGTGATTGCGGTTCTGTCCTTGGGCGCGGTGGTCAGGCATTCGCCCGATACCGACACAGTACGAACATCGCGTGGCTGTTCCAGCCAGCCAAACACCAATGCCAGTACCGCACCTGTGCCGATTACACTGCCCACCCAGACGAATGATTTTTTCATATTTCTCTCCCTTGCTGTGTTTTATCTAGTCAAAATAGTTCAGTTTCATTGCGGCCTTGACCCGTTTGACGGTTTCAGCCGCCGCCGCACGCGCATCCATTGTGCCACGACGCAAGATTTCCATCACCGATGCGGGGTCGCGCGCCAATGCCTCGCGACGTTCACGAATTGGGCGCAATGTTTCCTGCATTACGTTGTTCAAGAATTTCTTGACCTTGACATCGCCCAAACCGCCACGTTCATAGTGCGCCGCCAATTCGGCATAGTTCGCGTATTCTGGCAAAAACGCTGCAAAATGTTCTGGACGTGCAAACACCGACAAATAAATAAATACTGGATTGTCCGTCGTGTTTCCTGGGTCTTCTATGCGAATATGATTTGGGTCGGTGAACATTGTTTTAACCTTGGCCGCGATTTCGTCCGCAGAATCTTTCAGATAAATGCCGTTGTTCAAACTCTTGCTCATTTTCGCATTGCCGTCCGTCCCCGGCAGACGCGCCGCCGATTTAGATTGCGGGACAACCGCGCGTGGCATGGTCAATGTATCGCCATAAACACTGTTAAATTTGTGCACGATTTCAGATGCCTGTTCCAACATTGGCAACTGGTCTTCGCCAACAGGCACAACGTTTGCGCCAAACGCCGTGATGTCCGCCGCCTGTGATATCGGGTATGTAAAGAATCCGACCGGCACACCGCCGTTAAACTTTTCCTTTTGTGCGATTTCGGTTTTTACCGTTGGGTTGCGTTGCAGGCGCGCCACCGTCACCAAATTCATATAATAGAACGTCAATTCGGTCAGTTCTGACACCTCGGACTGGATAAACATAGTTGTTTTTGTTGGGTCATAACCCGCCGCCAACATATCCAGCGTGATTTCCATCACGTTTTCACGAACCCGCGTCGGATTATCAAAATTATCCGTCAGCCCTTGGGCGTCGGCAATCATGACGTACATCTTGGCATACCCGCCGGCATTCTGGATTGCAATATTCGGCATCAACGCGCCAACCATGTGTCCAATATGCAGCGGACCAGTCGGACGAATACCTGTTAAAATAATATCTTTGGACATAGTAATCACTCTCTGATGTTTTATCGGTTTGTATGTTATAACATTTATAATAAAAAATCAACATTACGCAACATATGCACATAAAAATGTTGTTGCCACAAGTGATGTTTTCTTATAAGATTGGCATTGATACAAAGTGTTTTTGTATTGGGGTGTAGAAACCCGTAAATAAGGCGTCCGAATGCATGCAAATGTGTGGACGAAAAAACTCCGACCTGTGCGGTTGGAGGGTTGTGAATATATTGAATAAACAACACTATTCCTTATTATAGTTTCTAACCTCCAACCACCTGAAATAAATCCGGTGGTTTTTTGTTGCATCGCTGCAAGCGCACAAGAGGAGGAAAAAACAAAGATGAGAAAAATGTCATTACTGCCGGTGTTCGCAGGCCTGATGTTTATGGTTGGAAATGCATTGGCGGGAAATTATACGTGTTCATACACATATACCAGTTTGCCATCAGGTTATACATCACAACCCGACCAAACAACGGGACGTAATTGTAGTACACTCAAAAGATTTTATCACTGTAATTCATCTGTCAAGGGTTGCGATTATATTACAGAATGCGCAACCTGTCAGAGCGGCTATACACTGACTAATACCTCCAGTACCACTGGCCCATTTTGTAAATCAAACACATTGAAAACATGTTGTAAAACATGCAGCAACTGTACCAGCGATACAACATGGAGCGCATACGGCAGCAGTTATCCAGGTTACGAGAAAAAGATGACTGCGACCTGTTCTTGTGCGGGGACATGTACCAGAAGCATTTCTCTGCGGTGTGTTGCTGGGTATTATGGCAGTGCCAGCATGTCCAGCAGTGGCCCAAAAGGGTGCACCAAATGTCCTGACAACGCCACCTGTATGGGTGGAAATGGCAATGGCTATTCGTGCAATGTCGGTTATTACCGCAGTGGTTCAGATTGCGTCAGATGTCCAACCGTGCCAAACGTTTATACAGACAAGGCATGCACACACCCCGCTGTTGGCACAACCCGCAGTTCTGGTTCAGAGGTTATAAACGAGTGCATTTTGCCAACAGGGACATATTATGACCCAACGGGCGAGATAGAGTTTACCAACAACTGCTTTTATTGATTGTTACATCAAAACAAAAAACGCGCTGACACAGCGCGTTTTTTGTAATTATTTCGATTTTTATTTTCTTTAACGAGAATAAAATTCGACAACCAATTCTGGGAACATCTGAACTGGGTATGGAACATCTTGGAACGATGGAACACGTGCAAATGTCGCTGTGAAATTTGCGCTGTCCACGTTGATGTAATCTGGCCAATTGCGTTCCGCAGATTCCAGTGCCAAAACAACCAATGGCATCTGTTTTGCTTTTTCGCTGACGGTGATAACATCACCAGGGTTGACCTGATAAGATGCGATTTTAACGCGTTTGCCATTGACATAGACGTGACCGTGGCTGATTAACTGGCGTGACGAGAACACGGTTGGTGCCAATTTTGCACGATATACAACGGCGTCCAAACGGCGTTCCAGCAAACCAATCAAGTTATCTGGTGTGTCGCCCTTCATATTATTAGCTTCCAAATAATATGCACGGAACTTCTTTTCGCCGATGTTACCATAGTAACCCTTTAATGTCTGTTTTGCACGCATCTGTTTTGCGTAATCAGACGAATTGCCACCACGAGATGTTGGCCCATGCTGACCAGGTTTGTATTTACGTTTGTTAAATGGAGATTTTGCCTGACCCCACAGGTTCACGCCCAAACTGCGGGCGATTTTCAATTTACGAGTGCTGCGTTTCGCGCCTGCTCTTGCCATAATTTTATCCTTTGTTTTTTGGTTTTTAGGTGCCAGATGTTTCACAGATTCCTTATCGCGTGCGATGCCAAAACCATCGTCGCAGTAATCAGTTCTGATTGTCCAGCGGGTGGTATCTTAGTGTATTTTTGTTCGGAAATCAAGTATTTTCTGAACATTCAGTCGATTTTTCACGTCGCACGATGTGGCGAAACACTCGGCACGGTCAAAATACCGCCCAATTTGGGCGGGCGTGTTTTTACCGTCGAAACCGATTGAATGGGTATGCAGAGTAAAATCTTGCATCAAAATTTTACCGTTGGGTTGGCACGTGACGCATCGTCCGCCGCAAACAACTGTTCGTGCGTAATGCCAAACGCGCGTGCGACGATGTTTGACGGGAACTGGTCAATTTGGGTATTCAACGCCATGACCACGGTGTTATAGAACTGGCGCGATGCCTGAATTTTGTTTTCCGTGTCGGACAATTCACGCTGTAATTCCAGAAAGTTTTCATTTGCGCGCAATGTTGGATAGTTTTCCGACAACGCAAAGATGCTCTTCAATGTCTGGGACAACTGATTTTCCGCAGCCACGCGCGCATCACCAGTTGCATTCATGGCCGAATTACGCGCCGCGATAACCGCGTCCAATGTTTCGCGTTCGTGCTTGGCCGCACCACGCACCGTTTCAACCAGATTAGGAATCAAATCATAGCGACGCTTTAACTGGGTATCGATGGTGGCAAATGCCTCGCGCGCCTGATTTTTGCGCGCAATCAGACCGTTATACACGGCGATAAAATACAAAACTAATACTGCAACGATTGCAACTGCTGTCCACATAATTTAATCCTTTTGTTATTGTTCAATGTTATTGTAGTGCAAACGGGGAAAAATACAACCACGAAAATCCGTCCACACCGATGACGACGATAAATATTTGCGCTGCGCGCAACATTACTTACTGGATTGCCACGCTGCGCTCGCAATGACAAAGGGGACTAAGTTCCTAGAATACATGTTCTTCGAATACCAAAAGACCACCTCCCCCTATCGGGTACTCTTTCATAGGATAAGAACTTGGCCCGCGACAAGATTGAATTTTTCGTCCCAGAAACTGGCTTGGCCACGGAATTACAATGAACATAAATTGTGATTGCAAAAAAGTGTAAATTAACGTATCATTATGGTGATAATAATTACGTTGCCACGCGTTGCAATGGAGAGAAAAATGACAAAAAGCAAATTCATTCTGCCTGTACTGATTGGCTTGTTTATGGTTGGCAATGCCGATGCAAAGTTTTATGAAGGATATCGCAATGAATGCTGGGTTGACACAAAAGGGAATGATGAATACTGGTTCTGTGGTGCACAAACCCAATCATGTCGAGGAAACAAGGCGTGGAAAAAAAATACCAAACATCCATTATACCACCACGAATCTTTTACCCACAATAGCCGTACATTCTGGTGCTGTAATGGCACACTGAGTGACGAGGGGAAATTCGTTGAAAACCCGACATGGGAAGTGCGCACAATCGTGGAAAAACAGTTGACCAGTGGCAAGTGCAAGTATGAAGTGGTCAGAGATGTTTGTGGCAACACTATATCAGATGTTGAATGCACCGTACCCGACACATGTCCAACGGGCACGACAAAACGCAACAATGCATGTATTGAACCATGCAGCAATGTTCAGGCATTTGAATCTGCAACGTCTAACAAATGTGTCGCGTGTGAAACAACCAAGTATCAGGGCATCAGTGCCAACAATATTTGTGTAAAGTGCGATTCTGGGACGCAATTCTGGGATTCTAAAAACAAACGCTGTGCGGCCAAGGAAACATACACCAAGTATTCCGCCAGTTTGATGCAGAAGTGTTTTGCGTGTCCGGACGACAATTATTACAAATCGTGCGTTGGAATTCTGGGGCGCGATGCGTCCGCCGATGCCAAACGCACGAAAAATGAACAAACAATATTAGACAAATGTTTGGTTAAAAATTAAGGTTTAACCCAACACGTGGTGTGATTGTTGTTGAATGCGGGCGCGATATATAGCCATAATCCGCCCCCAATGTTATTCCCAAATGCGAAATGCGTAAAACAATTCCCGCAGACAAGTTGCCTATGAACCCTGTGCCACTGTCGGTATAATCCGGACGGGCATCTTTGTATTCCAGTTTGAAATCATAGAAGTTTGCGCCCGCACCCGCGCCAACGTACATACCGAACCACCCCGCAGAAATAATATCATACGAAACGGTTGCCATGACGGCCTGTTCGTCCAATGACGCATTTGTTTCTGTTATCCACGACGAGAATAGTTCACTGATTGTGTCGCGCTTTTGATATGTTATGCCGATGCGCGCGCGGTCGTTGCGCATACCTGCGCCAATGTTAAATACGCCTGTAAAACCACTCATATCATAACCATGCATTTTGGCATCGGTATATGTTACGCCCAAATCAGATGTCATGTATGGTCGCCATGTGCCAGTGTTGTATATGCCAGCATTGGCGACGATTGGTGTGAATGCAAGCGCAGCGACAGTAAATGCGAATGATTTCATTGGTATTCTCCCTTTTCTGGTCGTATTCACATTAGCACAGTGTTTTTCACATTGCAAGCGTGATGAAAAGTTCAAAGTTCAGAGTACAAAGTTCATCCGTCTCCGCAGATGCTGCGCCGCGATAAAAATTTTGTGCGCTACGCGCAACATTAATTACTGGATTGCCGCGCTACGCTCGCAATGACAGGGGTGCTAGAATCACCAAAATAACCAGTTGCTAGCACTATCTATTCTCTATGCTCTATTATCTATGCTCTAAAAAACGCCCCAAACGGGGCGTTTTTTTTACATCATTCCTGGCATACCGCCCGCCATATTGGGGGTTGCCGGTTTTTCTTCGGGGATTTCAGACATCACGCAACCCGTGGTCAGGATTGCACCCGCGGTCGATGCCGCCGCCTGAATTGCCGTCTTGACAACCTTGGCCGGATCAATAATACCCGCCGCCATCATATCGACATATTCGCCGGTCTGGGCATTATAGCCAAAGTTATAGTCGGTGGATTCCGAAACTTTGCCCACGACAATTTCACCCGATACGCCCGCGTTTTCGGCAATTTGGGCACATGGTGCAACAATTGCACGACGAACAATATCAATACCAACATTTTGGTCTGTAT
>UROD01000050.1 GCA_900549365.1 uncultured Rickettsiales bacterium
ATCGTGATGATTTGACTGATACGCGGGGCAGTTTGCCGCCACAATTACTGGCGGGGATTCCGCGTGACCAACTTGCCGATTTAACGCGGAAATTTGTTGCCGATATAAACGCACTGGGGGTGGATTTTCATCGCCAATTGGCGGCGAGGCCGGCTGTGGTAAATATCAAAGGGTTCAAATTGACCCCGCCACGTCTGTTGGGGCGCGACACAAAAATCGAATATGTTGCCAGTGGCGCACAGGGCAGCGTATATAAACTGACCATTGGGGACAAGCCATTTGCCCTGAAAATCAGTCGCCAGCCGTATTTTTTTACGTCTGAACTGGATAATATACATTTGACGCGCCGTGCGCGCAATGTATTTAATCGGGCGTATATTGGTTCGCAATTTGAATACGACCGTGAAAAATACTCATGGATTTTAATGGATTGGGTTGGTGGCAATCGTGCAAACAGTTTTGAACTGGCACGCGAAAAATTATTCTATGCCAATTTGACCAAGGGGTTGGCATACAGTGATGTGCGCGACGATAATATCAAAGATGGCCGCGTGGTTGATATGGGTGGCCTGTACAGACACGAGGTAAAATTATCACGTGGCGAAATAGACAAGGTCAAAAAAATGGTCTATGCCATGAAGACCGAAAATTGGGATGAATTTATAACGTTGATTGATATTGCGGCCCAAAAACATTACGCAATAATAGAATACATGTTTTTTTATATGAATATGATGCGTTTTGATATGCCGGCGCGATTTGAAAAATATCGCGACATTGTTTCTGCATATTATCGTATGCTGCCAGCCAGCAATGACAAGAAAAAAACACGTGGTTTATTTCGCTAGGTATAATTTTTGTTATTGACCTGTTCCCGCATACGGGTGTAAGATACAGATATATATTTCCACAAGGGAGAGGAAAACGTGAAAAGAAGTTTATTCGTAGTATTTTGTTTGGCAACAATGGTGTATGCGGGGGCTGCGTACGCTATTGGTGGGGTTGCTGATTGTGTTGCGATGGCGTGTAGTGTTAATGCTACATATACAGTAGTGGGGCAGGATGCCACCGGTTGTAACAGATATACTTCTTCATGTTATGATTGTAATGGAAGTTGGAAGGTTTATGATTGTACAGATTGTAAAAGTGGATATACACACAGTACACAAACGTTTAGTATATCGCAATATACATCCGCGACCGTTGGTCAATGCACTAAAAGCACGGGTGTTTACTGCAGCACCACAAATTATTACGGATCCGATTATCCACAGATAAAAGGTTGTACTAGTATAAAGGCACAAAAATTTGGTAGTGAAATTGTGTCAACATGTACGAAATGTGAAACTGGGTGGACTCTTTTGGAACACGAGATATCAGTTGACGGTTGTTCAAATAAATACACACAATCAACGTGCAGCAAAGATCTGATAATACCAGATGATTGTACCTCTTTGAATTGTAGGTCTGATCGGTTTTGGTCTTCGCCAGGGGCGGGCGCCGATTATGTGACGAAAACGAATCGTAGTTGTAAGTTTGGCCGATGTGTTGAGAGCACGGCGTACAGTTGCGCATCCGGTTATTATGGAACAGTCACTGCAACATCGCAGGAGTGTCATGCGTGTCCAGATGGCGGCACATCCACGCCTGGTGACAATGCTGAAATCACCAAGTGTTTTTCCACAGGTGGTAAAGACGCAGCGGGGGATTATGCGTTTACACCAGATTGTTATTACACGGGACAATAAATAAAAAAGCATCACAAAATGTGATGCTTTTTTTTATAATTTAACCGCGCCTGCGCGAACAACCCGTATTTCGTTCCCGCCGGTCAGAATGGCCACCGTGCTGGGTGCGCCACCCATTGGCGCATATGCATTATCAACAACAATAATGTTCGGAAATTGCGCACGAATGGCGTCTGCGTTATCAAGCGGTGGAGTGCCAGAGATATTCGCCGATGTTGTTGCCAAACAGTGACCGCGCACCACCGCGCACAAATCGTGAAATGGTTTATAATTCGGCACACGTACCCCACCAAATGACATGGTGTCTGTATCTGCCACCGGCACGCCCAGTGTCAATGCCCCAGGCCAATACCGTGCCGCCAAATCAAATGCGATTTTTGGGTAATCCGCCATATACCCGCGCAGGTGCGCCAATGTGTCTGACATTATAATCAAATGCTTTTCGTGTGGACGTTGTTTTATTTCAAACAGTGCGTCCGCCCCCGCGCGCGTTGGCAATGCCCCCAGCCCCCAAACAGTGTCAGTTGGAAACGCAATTACGCCACCCGCATCCAAATGCGCGTTCAGTTTCTTGATAAATTCTGGGTTTGTTAAATCTGTCATAATGATGATAAGTATAAAACGTCACCCGCCGGTGTAAAGTAAAAAAATCAGATACTGGGGCCCAAGAAATATGTGGCCATTTGTCCGATTATGAATGCCGCACACGATACGCCCGCGCACACCCCCAGCATTTCAAACGCGCGGTGTTGCCAATGTCGCGCGCCACGCCGTGTCAACCCCCAGTTAAATATAAATATTATCATTATCGCCAATGCGAACGTCGCAAACAGTGCAACAGTGCGATTTGCAACACACGTAAACGGTATTATCAGCACCACACACGTCAACATATATGCCGCGCCCGTGTACAGCCCCGCGCGCAGGGCGGATTGCCCATCGCCCGCCTTTTCCGCCAGATAGTTTGATGCCGCCATGGACATACTGGCGGTGATTGATGCAATTATCGCAGTCAGCACTATATCGCGGCGGCGCGGCATCGTAAATGCAATGCCCGCAATCAGTCCCGTCAGCGACACCAACGCATCGTGCATGCCCAGCACCATCGCCCGCGCGGGTACAAAACTTTCATTGCGATATTTCATTTTTCCCCTTGTTTTGCCAGCATACATCAAACGTGTTTTTTCCGCCCCAGGAATCTATTGACACCCCATACATAAAAAAATACAAATTTCACAAGATTTTTTCTTGCAATCACGGGCTTTTTTGCACAAAATCACAGGGCTTTTTAATTAAAGGAGAAACCATGAGCAATAAATGGGTATATACGTTCGGCAATGGTGCCGCCGAAGGCCGCGCAGATATGCGTAATCTGCTGGGGGGCAAAGGCGCAAATTTGGCCGAAATGAATCTGGTTGGTTTGCCTGTGCCAGCGGGTTTTACAGTCACAACAGACGTTTGTACATATTACTATAACAACAACGAAACATATCCTGCTGACCTGATGGATCAGGTGCATGCCGGTATCGCACACATCGAATCCATTATGGGCAAGAAGTTTGCAGATATGGATAACCCATTGTTGGTTTCTGTGCGGTCTGGTGCGCGCGTTTCTATGCCTGGTATGATGGACACTGTTTTGAATCTGGGCTTGAACGACGAAACGGTCAAGGCGTTGGCGCGTCATTCTGGTAACGAACGTTTTGCATACGATTCATATCGCCGCTTTATTATGATGTTCTCGGACGTGGTATTGGGCGCAGACATCAATTTGTTTGAACACAAATTGGAAGAAATGAAAGAGGCCAAGGGCTACAAGGTTGACACCGAACTGACCGCAGATGACCTGAAAGAACTGGTCGAACAATTCAAAGAAATCGGCGTCCAGATTGGCAAGGTTTTCCCACAAGATCCATGGGAACAGTTGAAACTGGGTATCGGCGCAGTGTTCGGCAGCTGGATGAGCAAAAAGGCCATCACATATCGTAAACTGAACAATATCCCAGGTGATTGGGGTACGGCTGTGAATGTTCAGGCGATGGTATTCGGTAATTCTGGTGATGATTCTGCGACGGGCGTATGTTTCAGCCGCGACCCAGCAACGGGTGAAAACAAATACTATGGCGAATATTTAATCAATGCACAGGGCGAAGACGTTGTTGCGGGTATTCGTACCCCACAACCAATGAGCAAAGATGATTCTGGTCGTCTGTCATTGCAAGAAGCCATGCCATCTGTCTATAAAGAATTGTGTGATGTTCGTGAAAAACTGGAACAGCACTACAAAGACATGCAGGACATGGAATTTACAATCGAACATGGCAAACTGTGGATGTTGCAGTGCCGTAATGGTAAACGTACCGCGGCCGCCGCTGTCCGTATGGCGGTTGAAATGGTGAACGAAGGTTTGCTGACCAAAGAAGAAGCGATTTTGCGTGTTGGTGCAGACCAGTTGAACCACCTGTTGCACCCAATGTTGGATCCAAAGGCCGAACGCGATGTAATCGCGATTGGTTTGCCTGCGTCCCCAGGGGCCGCTGTTGGTCAGGCGGTATTCAATGCCGAAGATGCTGAAAAACGGGCGGCCGAAGGGAAAAAGGTTATGTTGATTCGCGTTGAAACATCACCCGAAGATATCGCGGGTATGAACGCGGCACAGGGTGTTATCACGGCACGTGGTGGTATGACATCACACGCTGCGGTGGTTGCACGTGGTATGGGTACACCATGCGTATCGGGTTCGCCTGATATCAAAATTGACTATGCTGCCAAGACATTGACCACAACCGCCGGCGTCGTTATTCACGAAGGTGATTGGGTTTCTATTGACGGCGCACAGGGCCAGATTATCCGTGGTGCAGTTCCAACAGTATCTGTGGAATTGACTGGTAATTTCGGCACATTGATGCAGTGGGTTGATGAAATCAAAACTTTGACGGTCAAGGCAAACGCCGAAACACCAAAAGATGCAAAACAGGCGCGTGATTTCGGTGCCGAAGGTATCGGTCTGGCACGTACAGAACATATGTTCTTTGACCCGTCACGTATTCAGGATATGCGCGAAATGATTTTGGCCGATGACGAGGCCGGTCGCCGCGCAGCGTTGGCAAAATTGTTGCCATACCAGAAAGCGGACTTTGTCGAACTGTTCAAGATTATGGACGGTCTGCCGGTTACAATCCGTTTGATTGACCCACCACTCCACGAATTTTTGCCACACACCGATGCAGAAATCGCAGAATTGGCGGCGCACATTGGCAAATCTGTGGAATTTGTAAAGGCACGCAGCGAAGCATTGCGCGAATCTAACCCAATGTTGGGTCATCGTGGTTGCCGCTTGGCAATTACATACCCAGAAATCTGCGAAATGCAGACACACGCGATTTTGTCGGCGGCATTGGAATGCCAGGCGGCGGGCGTTTCTGTACACCCAGAAATCGAAGTTCCATTGGTTGGGTCCAAGAAAGAAGTCGATATCGTCAAAGCAGTTATCGATGCAACCGCCGAAGCATTGTTTGCCGAAGCGGGCGCATCGGTTGAATACACTGTCGGTTCTATGATTGAATTGCCACGTGCTGCACTGTTGGCAAATGAAATCGCTGAAAGTTGTGCGTTCTTTGAATTTGGTACAAACGATTTGACCCAGACAACATTGGGTATGTCCCGTGATGATACTGGTAAAATCTTGGACGAATACCGTGCGCGCGGCGTGTATGTCGCAGACCCATTCGCATCTGTTGATCAGTTGGGCGTTGGTCTGTTGATAAAAGACGCGGTGGCCAAAGCACGCGCGACCAAGGGTGATGAAATCCACTTGGGCGTTTGCGGTGAACATGGTGGCGATCCTGACTCTGTTGAATTCTTCCATCGGGTTGGATTCAATTCAGTATCGTGCAGTCCGTTCCGCGTGCCAATCGCACGTTTGGCGGCGGCGCAAGCTGCGGTCAAATTCCCACGCAAATAAAAAAATGCCCCACATGGGGCATTTTTTCAAAGTTCAAATACCAAAGTGCAAAGTTCAAATAATGTGTGCGCCATCTGGCGCACTGCTTTATTCATTTGCACTTTGAACTCTGAACTTTGAACTTTAATTTTATGCTTTTTCGGTGTATAATCGGGGCATGAAAAAAATTGCAGTTTTATCGTTATTGTGTGCATTGCCCATCGCAGCGGTTGCGGCGGAAAACCCAATGTTTGGGCGTGGCGCGCAAAATTCGCTGGGGCTGTATGTGGCGCAATCCACCGGTGACGGCACGTTGTTCAAATTGGTTGAACCGTGGCTGTGGGAATTGTCGCCCCAGACACTGTTTATGTTCCAATATGCCCAACCGGTGGAAATTTTCCGCCTGCCGGCGCGCATAAATTTTGAACTGACGCAAAACGTTGCGTACCATGGTGGACGTGGTCTGTCGTTCTTTGCGGCGGG
>UROD01000051.1 GCA_900549365.1 uncultured Rickettsiales bacterium
CTATCTATTATCTATGCTCTATTATCTATTCTCTAAAAAAATGCCCCCATCGGGGCATTTTTATTTAGCCAGTTTTTCAACCAATTCATTCAGTTGCACACGGGTGGCAAATGATATAACAATCTGGCCCGCACCACCACGACGTTCTGATATCTTGGCCTTTGCACCAATGGCATCGGAAATGCGGCGTTCCATATCACGACGGACGTTGTCATCAATCGTTTTATTTGTGTATGCACGACTGGTACTGCGACGTGCGCCCTGCTTTACACGCGTGGCCGCGTCCGCCACCGACAGGCCGTTTTGAACAATTTCACGTGCCAATTCTGCTGGATTTTCTGCAACCGCGATTGTACGCGCATGCGATGCCGACAATTCGCCCGACTTTACCATTTCTTTGACACTGTCTGGCAATGTGCAAATACGCAACATGTTGCGAATATAACTCTCTGACTTGCTAATCAGGCGCGACACATCGTCCATGGAATAGCCGCACTTTTCCATTATGTTTTGGTATGCAGCGGCCTCTTCTATTGGGTTCAGGTTTTCACGCTGGACATTTTCAATCAGCGCAATTTCCATCGCATTACCATCGTCCAATGTTTTGACCAATGCAGGAATTTCCGCCAGCCCCGCCATCTTGCTGGCGCGATAACGACGTTCGCCCGCCACGATTTCATACATATACGGACGATTTGTAACCGCACGCAACAAGATTGGTTGCAATACGCCCTTCTCTTTTATAGACGCCGCCAAATCCGCCAATTCGGCATCTGTAAACGTCTTGCGCGGCTGGTCAGGGTTTGCACCAATTTGCGCCAACGGTATTTGTTTTACCACAACGCGATCACCACCAGTCAATGCAGTGATATCTGGCACAGATATACCGATTTCATTTTGTAACTCGGCCAAGCCGCGCCCCAATCCAAACTTAGTTGCCATTTTCGTCCCCTTCCAATTTTTGAATTATTTCGGTTGCAACGCGCAGATACGCCTGTGCGCCACTTGAATTAAAATCATAGAATAACGCCGGCTTACCGAAACTGGGCGCTTCGGATACACGGACATTGCGCGGAACAACGGTCTTGAATACTTGGTCGCCAAATGTTTTGCGCACATCATCATCAACCGCACGCGTGACGCCATAACGGCGGTCGTACATGGTCAGCAAGAACCCCAGCACCGCCAATTTCGGGTTTATTTTGTCGTGCACGGCACGGATTGTCATCAACAACTGTTGCACACCCTCTAACGAATAAAACTCGCACTGCATAGGAACAACAGCCCAATCAGACGCAACCAATGCGTTTATAGTCAAATACCCCAATGTCGGCGGGCAATCCAATAATATATAATCGTAATGCGACGCAACCGTTGCCAATGCGTCACGCAGGCGAAATTCGCGATTATCAGCGTCCAGCAAATCAATTTCTGCACCCGCCAACGCCATACTGGACGGCATAATGTGCATATTTGGTACGGCGGTTGTCAAAATGTTGTCAGCGGCTGTGGCTGTGCCCATAATAACACCATAAACACTTTGGCGATGCGCGCTGCGCACAAAACCCAAACCCGTGCCGGCATTACCTTGGGGGTCCAAATCAACCAACAAAACACGCTTTTTAATTGCCGCCAATGACGCGCCAATATTGATTGCGGTTGTTGTTTTACCAACACCGCCCTTTTGATTCGCAAATGCAATTATTGTTGCCATTCGTTTTTCACCGTTCCTTTGTATGCTGCAAGTATTATAAAAAACGCACAAACCGGTCAAGGTAATTATATTTTATAAACTAAAAACATAGTAAATACAATTCAATAAATTTTGTTTCATATGAAATAAACGACGTTTGACATACGCATATTTTGTTATACAATTTATAATATGCGGTTCAAAACATTGTTTACTTTATCAACATCTGTTGTCGCCAGCGCATTATTGTGCTGGGGCGGGGTGAAAAAACATCAAAAAACACCGGTAAATGCCGGTAAATTTTCAACTGTTCAGACGCTTGAAATTACCAGTGATACAATTCGCGTAACCGATTCGAATTTTAATCATATTTCTAGAACCGCTGCGGCTGGATTATTTTTGCCATATGAAAACAGGGTTGTTGTATATCATTTTGAACCGATGGACACAACCGCACGCGTGCAACGTTTTTGCAACAACAATAATCAAATGAAGCCGTTGGTACAGCGGCACGAGGTAGAGCACGCACGAAAAGCAATATTTACCCGCCAAGACAGATTGCACACATCGTATGTGCGTGGGCAAATTGCCGCCATGAATGAAATCATCGCCCCTGCATCTGAAATCATAGAGGCATTGGATTGGCGCGCCACACACGGGCGACGTTTTCCTGTGCTGTCAAATTGTTTGGCACGTGCCGACCGTGATATTGTACGTATGGCGGACACATTGGGAATGACATGGCCACTGGATTTTAACAGACCCGAAATTGCAACACTGGTTATGAAATACGCATTGCAAAAATTCCAAATTGAATTTAATCGCGGCATATATCGCACCACTATACGCAGGGCCACCGAATCGATATCGGACAAAAAATATATTCCAAACGACCAATGCGGTTTTCCATTCCAAGATATGCTGTTCTGTCCGGAATCAGATATGTGGGCGCCAATGTGGTCATTTAACTCGCTGCGTGGGCGCGTAAACCCGTGGATGTTTGCAGACGCAGCTATGCGCAAAAAACTGCTGGGCGACGTGGACAATTTTGTCGAAACTGCCAGTGGCATAGCCGGCAAAAAACCACCTTTTTTACAAAACGCAAAAATTCGCTGATATCAATAAACTATTGCTTATTTCACATGAAATTACCGGTATTTTTTGATAATTATGATATACCCATCACCAGTGCGTGATTTTACTAATTCGTAATCAAATTTATACTTGGTTTGTGCGTTTGCAATTTCTGCCGATATTTCCCGACCTTTTAGTAAAAAAAGCCGGCATTTTGTTTTTGCAACATAGTCCAAAATTTTAATCAATGGGGCAAATGCACGTGCCGTGAACACAATATTACCGGTATTTGCCGGCATTTTTTTAACAAAATCTTCGACCCGACCGTGATAGATTGTCAAATTTTGTAAATCCAGATGTTCTTTGACCGCAGTCAAAAATGCGACCTTTTTACCAATCGATTCGATGCATGTCACGTGCCAGCCCAAAATTACCAAAACAACCCCAGGAAAACCGGCCCCACTGCCCAAATCGATGATTTGTGCATCCGGTGGCAAAACGTCCGCCAATTGTGCCGAATCGGCAAAATGACGGTTTTCAATGTCAGACAGCGTGCTGGGCGCAACCAAATTCATTTTGGCCGACCACGCACGCAACATATCTGCGTATTGTTGAAATTTGACTTTATTATCCATAAGCGGTATTCTAGCACAGTTATGAGAAAAATAGAAAGTTTATTTATTGGGGCGGCGTGTTTAGCAACTGTGACAGGGGCGGGCGTTGCAATCTGGAATTACGAAAATATATCGAGCAAGAATGCCGCGCACACGTTCCAAACCACCCCGCATGGGGCGTATTTGGCCGCACGACACGCAATATATGTTAATGATTTTGACCGTGCTGTCGTGTTTTCTGAAAAACTTGCCGATGTGCCATTTGACAGCGTAAGAAGCGTACGTTCTTTGTCCAGTTTTTTGGCCGGAAAAATGCCAGAAACCTCCAGCGATATGCAAAAAGTATCTGCGCCTGTGGCCAAGTTGATTTATGACGCGCATCTGGTTCTGAATGACGATTGGGACACTTTTTACAAACGTCATAAAAATGACAAGTCGGCACTGATGGCACCATTCAAGATATGGTCAATGATTGGCAATAATCGCCGTACAGAGGCGTTAAAGTTCGTCGACAGCACACCCACCAATGATGCATGGAAATCGTTTATGCGCGGGCAAATTTATGCAGAAACAGGCAATACAAAACGTGCCGCCGAAGAATTTGCCAATGTACGTTGTGATTTTATGAATATAAATGATTACAGATATATCATGTCATTTTATATTCACAATGATATGCATGATGCGGCGGATGGGCTGCGTCATGATTTCACATCGCATTTGGGCGGCATGTATATGCTGGAATATACGGATATTCCCGCGTGGGAAACGTTTGCGGGCACCAAGAATGCATTGGCGTTCAGTTTGGTTCAAACCGTATCGCACACCCAGATTATGATGTATTCTGATTTATCGTTGCTGATGCTGCGATTCGCGGAAATTACCGGCCCGAATTTTGACAGTAATAACGATGCAATCAACTATTATCTGGGCCAATTTTTCTTTAATAACGGCGGCGATTACCAGACGTATTTTGACCGCATTGACCCGTCCAGCCCATATTACTTGTTTGGCGCTTTGCGCAATGCAGAGCGGGGCGGAAACATCGCAGCGTTGGAACGTATTGTGAATATAAACCCGCTGTTTGTGCCGGCGGTGGAACGCTTGGTCGGGTATCACGTGCAGCAGGGAAACTATCGCACGGCGTTACGCACAATAAAACGCTCTCTGGATAATCCAAATTTAACCGAGAATGGGCGTGCGCGTTTCTTGCGTAATCGCGCGTATGTGCACTATATTTTTGGCAAATATGACGACGCACAGCGCGACATCAATTCCGCGACAGATGTTCTGCCGACAGATGGCGACGGTATGATTATACAGGTGTTGGTATGGGCGGCCCAGAATCAAGAATTGGATCGTGCATACGATTATGCCATGACGGTTTTAATACGTGATGTTCGCAATGTTCGGGCATGGGACGCAGTTGGTGTTACGGTTGCTGCCCGCGAAGGCGTGGCCGAAGGTATCAAAATCTTGACCGAGGTTTCTGAACGCGCACATGAATGTTCATCGCTGTATATGCATCTGGGGGATATGTACGTCCAGATGGGGAATATTGAACAAGCACGCAAGGCATATCAAGCGGCGATAGATTTATCAAATGATGGATTGGTACGTATGTCTGTTGTGCAAGAAAAACTGAGGAAACTAAAATGAAAGTAGGGGTTATTGGCGCGGGCGCATGGGGTACTGCGTTAGGCACAATTGTCGCACGTGGCGGTACAGATGTTATTTTATGGTCTTATGATGGGGCAAAAAAGGATTTTGATGGCGTTGCATCGCCGGACAATCTGTATGTCACCAAAAACATGGCTGATATGGGCGAATGTGATACATGGCTGGTTGTAACGCCCGCGGCATTTTTTCGCGAAACTGTACGCAATGCGGCACAGTATTATAGTGGTCAACCTGTTGTAATTTGCACCAAGGGGGCCGAGCCCACAACAGGTGAATTTATGTCTGAAATTATGGCAACAGAATTACCAATGGCGCGTGATTTGGCGGTGCTGTCTGGGCCACAATTCGCGGCCGAGGTTGCACGTGGCGTCCCGACAGGTTCAACACTGGCCACACGCAGCATAATTGCATTGCAGACGGGCAGGGAAATATTCAACCAATTATATATCAACCCCACCGATGATATTATCGGCACAGAAATATGTGGCGTGGGCAAGAATGCCGTGGCACTGATTGCTGGTTATAATTCAGTGGCGGCGACCGGCGAAAACGAACGCGCACTGATATTCACCCGTGCCTGGGGCGAGGTCGCAAAAATCGGTATCGCCATGGGCGCAAAAACAGAAACATTCTTGGACTTGTGCGGAATAGGGGACTTGTTCTTGTCTGCGACATCGGCCACCAGCCGTAATTTCGCGGGCGGTATGGCGATTGCCAATGGCGATGCCGTCGTCGGCACAGTCGAAGGCATTTTCGCACTGTCGGGTCTGATTCGTCGCGCCGCCGCATTGGACGTTGAAACGCCAACGCTAACCCAGATGCAGGAAAAGATGGGACTGAAATAAAAGTTCAGAGTTCAAAGTTCAGAGTTCATCCGTCTCCGCTGATGCTGCGCCGCGATAAAAATTTTGTGCGTTGCGCGCAACATAAAATAAACTGGATTGCCACGCGTCGCTGCGCTTGCTCGCAATGA
>UROD01000052.1 GCA_900549365.1 uncultured Rickettsiales bacterium
TCGCAATGACAGTCGTTCTAGAATCTCTGTCATTGCGAGCAAGCGCAGCGACGCGCGGCAATCCAGTTCATTTTATGTTGCGCGTAGCGCGCAAAATTTTTATCGCGGCGGAGCGCCAGCGGAGACGGATGAACTCTGAACTTTGCTCTCTAAAAAAACGCCGCCATTGGGCGGCGTTTTTATGCGCTGTGGCGATTGATTGCCTCTCTGATTTCGTCCAGTGTCGCGTTGCAGGGCAGTGTGGGTTCAAACCATACGTGTGCAGTGCCGGGGCGTACGCGGCCGCGCTTTGGCCAATATAACCCTGCATCTGTGCCAACCGGTAAAATAGGCAGTTTTAATTCATGCGCCAAAAATAACAAACCGCGACGCAGTTGCGGACGCGCACCTGGTTTTACACGTGTGCCTTCGGGGAAAATAATCAATGTTTGACCGTCCATAATTTTTTTAGCAACAGCGTGTGCTAACTTTTTCATATTTGTTGCACCACGTGTACGATTTACGGGTTGCAGACCCATGCGCCAAAATGCCCATCCATAAATTGGAATCCACATCAATTCACGTTTTATGATAAAAAATGAATTTGGAATGTGTGTTGATAAAATTGCGATTTCCAGTACAGACATATGTTTGGCAGCGATAATTGCCTTGCCATCATTACGAATATTTTCGTCGGGTGCGAATGGAATACCGTTTTCTTCGGTTGGAGGACAGTGAATTTCGTATTTAATGCCGGCAATTAAGCGTGCCCATACCAGTACGCCACGTGCGCACGTTAAAACCAAAAAATCGTTTAATGGTTTGTAAATTAAACCGACGAATAAAATTGGTGCCCAGACAATGTAATGCAATGCCAATACTAATTTGAACATAATTGTACGAAACATTTTAACCCTCTTTGATTCCCAGCAGTGTTACGATATATTTTATATACTCGGTTGTCCAGCGTTCTAAACGGCGCGGCGCAGGCATGCCTGACAGACGCGTTGGACATGCAACGATTTCAACGTTTGGTAATTCATCGCGCAACAAATATTGGGCGCGGTTCATATGATCTTCGGTTGTAATCAGAACAATCCTGTCCAGACCAGCGCGCGTGGCAATATCACGAATTGCGCGTGCGTTTTGGTATGTGGATTTTGAATCTGACTCGATGGTGACGCGACGCGTCATTTCATATGACCCTTCGGCCCCTGCGCCAATGATGTACAGGTCGGCGTCTGGATACGTGCGCAACATGCGCATTGCAAATGGTATACGACGCATGTCGCCAGTCAGTACAAATATACTGTCATCAGGCAATATCGTGCCGCATTGTGTTGGAGACATACTTTTGAAAATCATTCCACCAATCACAAACATGGCCAGAAATAACAAAGACGGCGTTAAAATTTTCATCAGTCGTTAGCCAAAATCTTTAATGTTGTGCGACGTGTAATGTAAATTGAAAATATCACAATCGCAACAGGTAATATGGCCAAAGTAATCCAGCCGCCTATGCCCAATCCCATCATCGCCATCAGCCCGACGCGCGCACTGTGTGCCGTGCCCAGAATCATCAGCAATACCAATGCCGCGGCGCAAAATCCAGTTAAGCCCGCGGTGGCAGATATTTTTGCGACAATGATTTGCATTTGGCGCGCAACAAACGAATCGGATGCGCCGATTTGATTCAGTATTTCCAATTCGCGCCGATGCAGCATTGCTGTGTTGCGTGCGATGTATGATATGCATACTGTAATTGACCCCAGAACCATCACCAACACCAATGTAGAAATCATAATCATATACCAGCCCGCACGGGTTGATGTGCGCAGTGCATCACTGTGTGTCAGGAAACGCGCGCTTTTTGATATTTGGGCACCGACAGTTGTCATATCGGCACGTGACTTGAATTTTATTTCGTACATCTGGGGCAGATAATTTTTAAGCACGCCCGTTCCACCAGACAACCATGGGCGCAATAAATCCGTCATTTGTTCAGACGTAATTTCGTTGACCGACGCCATTTTATCACGATTGTCGTTTATGATTTTTTTGACGCCCGCGGCATTGTCAGAATCCATAATCTGGACCGTGGCAAATTTGTTCCACTGGGCATTCCAACGCATAACGCCTGTGCCAATTGACAGCCCAACACCCAACGCCAGCACCGCCAGAAACGACAACAGTGACATAATCGCGGTCATAAAAACCGACTGTTCACGAACCAGTGAAAATACAATAGGTGTCTTCATCACGCATTCCCAATATCATCAAATTGTTTAGACAATTCTGTAAAATAGTTTTGTGGTTTTGGCCCTTTCCATATTTTTTTAACATCGCCATCTGGGGTGGGGGCGGCCTTTTTCGTGCCACCAACAAATCCAACGCGGTGATTTTCCACGCGAATAACAGGGAATTTGTAAGTGTCCATTAATTTCTGGCTGTGTGTAGCCAAAATAATCGTTGTGCCAAACATCTTGTTCATTTGGATAAACAGTTCCATCAGACGCGACGCGTTTTCATCGTCCAGATTTCCCGTCGGTTCGTCCGCCAGCAAGATTGCAGGTTGAATAATAATCGCGCGGGCAACCGATACACGCTGTTGCTGGCCACCAGACAATGCCAATGGATTTGCGTCGGCATATTTGCCCAGACCGACCCATTCCAGAACCTTGTCCACCAGTTTTTTTATCTTGCCCTCTGGCAGGCCACGCACGCGCAGGGGCAGGGCAATATTGTCAAACACCGTCAGGTGCGACAACAATGAATATTCCTGAAATACAATCGCCATTTTATGGCGCAGGTGCGCGATATCATCACGCGACATGTCGTTTGTTGTTTGACCAAACAACTTGATTTGCCCACGTGACGGCCGGTGCAACTGGTAAATCAGACGCAGCAGCGTTGTTTTACCCGCGCCCGACGCACCCGACAAGAAATAGAATGAACCCGCGCTGATATTGAACGACACGTCGGTTAAAACCTCGCGTCCGCCATCGTATGCGGCACCAACATTTGCAAAAGATATTGCTGTATTTTCTTCCATGATTTTGATGTTAGTAAAAAAAGGAATCAGGGTCAAAAGAAAAGTTCAGAGTTCAGAGTTCAGAGTTCAGAGTTCAAAGTTCAAAGTGCAAAGTGCATCCGTCTCCGCTGATGCTGTGCCGCGATAAAAATTTTGCGCGCTACGCGCAACATAAAATAAACTGGATTGCCACGCGTCGCTGCGCTCGCTCGCAATGAAACCGAGCGGTACGTGAAGGTTGCGGCAAGGACGAAGTCCGCAGGCGACACATGCACAAAAAAACGACTGTCATTGCGAACGGAGTGAAGCAATCCAGTAAATTAAACTTGTCCGCCATCGGCGGACACAAACTTTGAACTTTGAACTCTGAACTTTATAAAAAACACCGGCATTTGCCGGTATTTTTTATTCATGGCGTAAACTGTCAATAGGGTTCAGTTTAGCGGCCTTTAACGCCGGCACAACACCAGACGCCAATCCAACAATTACCGCAACCGACACAGACAATATTACCGGCCACATTGAAAACGGCACGTTATAACCTAGCCACAGGCGACCAACCCCTTGGGACAGGCCGACACCGATAATCAGTCCCGCCATTGAACCAATAAATGAAATCAGAATTGATTCAGACAAAAACTGAATGATAATCTGGCGTTCACGTGCACCAATGGCCTTGCGAATACCGATTTCGCGCGTGCGTTCTGCAACAGACACCAACATCATATTCATAATGCCGATTGCCCCCACCAACAGCGACACCGCCGCAATCGCAATCAACAGCATTTTCATGTATCCAGTGACCGTGGTCATTGTTTCCATAACTTGTTTCATGTCCATAATCTGGAAATCATCGGCATCAGAATCTTTCAGTTTATGACGATTGCGCAATAATGACGTAATTTGTTCAATCACCAGATTATTATCAGCGTCCGAATACAGTTTCAGCGAAATCATCTGGACTGCGTTGGGAAAACGACTGCCCGACAGACGCTTTTTCAATGTTGTAATTGGAATCAAAATCATATCGTCCTGACTGCCCATGGCGGAATCACCCTTGGCCTTGGTAACGCCAATAACAACAAAGGGCGTATTCTGGACGCGAATGATTGTACCAATGGGATCTTCTGGCAGGCCTAGTTCTTCGGCTGTTGTCGGGCCAATCACGGCGTATGTTGACGCATTGCGTACCGCCGTGGCGTCAAAAAAAGACCCTTTGTCAATTTCAATGTTTTGAACCGTTGTGTACCCAGGGTATACGCCTGTCATTGACGTAGACCAGTTTTTGTTGCCGTACACCGCCTGTGCACCCGACATTTGAACAGGACTGACGGCGGCGACATCTGGTAATTTACCGATGTATTCGGCATCATCAATGGTCAATGTTTGGCGATTACCACTGCGTACACCGCCCATTTGTGCTGCGCCGGCACGAATGATAATTGTACCCGTACCCAACGATGAAAATTGATCTGTAATTTGTTTTTGCACAGTTTCACCAACAGCAACCATTATTACCACCGCCATAACGCCGATAACAATACCCAGCACGGTCAAGAAAGACCGAATTTTATTCCCACTGATTGACAACCAAGATTCTTTGAAAATGTCGTTAAATGTCATTTTTGCCCCCACAATTACAATTTGTCATCCGTCTTGGGCATTTTGCCATCATAATTGATATGTCCGTCACGAATGTGTATCAGGCGACTTGCATATTTTGCAATATCAAATTCGTGCGTAATCATAACGATGGTGATTCCCAATTCGCGATTTAATTTTGTAAAGAACTTCAAAATCTCGTTCCCCATTTTACTGTCCAGCGCGCCAGTTGGTTCGTCCGCCAGAATCAGTTTTGGGTCGCCCGCCAATGCGCGCGCAATCGCGACACGTTGTTTCATACCGCCCGACAATTGTGTTGGTAAATAAGATTCGAATTTTTCCAATCCCACACGTGCCAACATTTCGCGTGCACGCCGCACACGTTCCGCCATTGGCAGCCCACGATACATCAGTGGCAACATCACATTGTCCAGTACGCTGCGCTTAGACAATAAATTAAATTGCTGGAACACAAAACCAATGTATTCGTTTCTGATTTTTGCCAATTCATCAGGCGTCATATTTGTAATATCGCGCCCATACAGTTCATATGTACCAGACGTAGGTGTATCCAGCGCACCTATAATATTCATACATGTTGATTTTCCAGACCCCGATGGCCCCATAATTGCGACAAATTCACCGACATGCACATCAAAATTTATATCAAACAAAACCTGTTGTTCGCCGCCCAATTCCACAGGAAAACTTTTACAAATATCCTGCATAGAAATAACAATTTCGGACGACTTTTGTGCTTTTTTCATAACATTTCCCCTCGGGCGGATATTATACACCGAATTTTTGAATTGGCACAGAAAAAACGCACGCGTTTGCGTGCGTTTTTTATCCTTACATTGGTCTGCCGCCACCAGGGCCACTCATTCTGTTGGTGGTATTTGCGGTCTTTTGTCCTGTGCGACCAATAACCACACGGTCACCGTCACGCAATTCGTCAGATATAATTTCTGTTTCGGTTGCTGTGACCAGACCTTTGGTATACGGAATTAAAATAACCTTGCCGTCACGCTGAATTGCCAAGTGGTCATTTGGTGTCGCATCGCCTGCATTGTCAACAATGCCATCAAATTTACGCAACACTAATGCGGCATTTTGAACCTTGAATACGTCGTGCTTTTCAGTTACGACGATTGTCACGAATGCGGTCATTCCTGGCATCAGACGCAGGTCAGAATTATCAACATCAATCACAACGGTATAAACAACAACGTTTGATGTAGTGGTTGGCGATAAACGAATCTGGCGCACTGTTCCATCAAATGTCTGATTTGGATATGCATCAACCGTAAATGTGACGGCCTGCCCTTCTTTGATAACACCTATGTCTGCCTCTGATACAGATGTTTC
>UROD01000053.1 GCA_900549365.1 uncultured Rickettsiales bacterium
AATGAATCCAAGCGAAGCGCAGGATGCGGCAAGGACGCAGTCCGCAGGCGACACATGTGTCGGAACTATCTATTATCTATGCTCTATTATCTAATAAAAAACGGGGCGTGCCCCGTTTTTTATCTGTTTGTCAGTTGTAATTCTATGCGGCGGTTCTGCTGCAAACTGGCAGCATCCGACCCCAATTCCACAGGGTGCATTTCGCCAAAACCACTGGGGACCAGACGACGTTTTGATACGCCATCGCGCGCCAATTCGTTTGCCACCGCGGTTGCGCGCAATAGGGACAATTCAACATTGTTCTTGTACCCGCGTGTGCCGGCGATAACTGGTTTATTGTCGGTGTGGCCATCAACACGAATAATCCAATTTACGTCAGACGGAATCTTGTGTTCCAAATCCTTGATTACGTTCGCAATCAGGCGCAGTTGATTTTTCCCCTCTGGCGACAGGGTGTACGAACCACTGCTGAACAAAATGTCGCTGGACACGATAAAGCGGTCGCCGTCTGGTTGAACCGTGGTGCGGTCGCCCAATGCGTCTTTGATTGCGCGATAGAACGCGGATTGATATTGCGAAACCTTGTTCAGTTCGGCAACCTTGTCCGCCAATGCCTTGTTCAGGCGTGCAGACATTTCCACGTACTGAATTTCTTGGGCGTGCGATTTTTCTTCGGCGGCGTCCAATGCCGATTGCAACTTTGACAACTGGTCGGACAGTTCAGCGCGCTGGGCATCCATCTGCGTTTGTAATTCGCGACGCTGTTGTTCCAATTCGGCGGTCTTTTCCTTGTCCAATTTCGCCTGATTCAGCTGGCGCGACAATTCGGCAACGCGCGCGGTCAGATTGGTGCCCTGTGTTTGCAGTTCGGTAACCTTGGCCTCGTAATCTGCAATCAAATCATTCATGCTGGTATCGACCGCAACCAATTCATTTGATAATTGGGCGTTATTGTTTTCCAGTGTTTCCAGTTGCGCACGCGCCAAAATCAACAGGCGTTTTGCCTCTTCTTCGTCGGCGGTCATTTGTTGAATCTTTTGCGATTGTTCGGCATTTGTCTGTTTCAAGTCCGCCAATGTTTTCGCACCGGTCTTGGTGTTAAAAACACTGGTGGTTGTCCACAAAAATACAAACACAATCAGCAAGAAAATCAATATGATAACCAGATTGGAAAACAAGTCCACAAATGCCGGCCATGTATTAGTTCTGTCGCGGAAACGAATGTTTAACATGTTTTTTTGTCCTCTCTCTCGCGTTTATTGCTCTATTTTTCGTCCAGTGTGCAATCTGGTACGTTTGGTACGTGTGTGTGCGCAGCCAAGTAATCTTCCAATTCGCGGAATATGGCGTTTTGTGCCAGTTGTACCTGCAAGCCCAGAAATCCGATAACCAAACTGCCCGCCAGACCCATCAGCGAACTGGTAAATGCGGTTGCCATACCCGCCAGTGGCTTGGACAGACCGGCCTGCATTGTTGTCAGTACCGCATCATCAGCGAAATTTAACCCACCAATCAGGTCAGCAAACCCGCCAACGGTCATAATCAGACCCCAAAACGTCCCGAGCAGTCCCAAAAATATCAATGTGTTTGTGATATACCGAATTGATTCACGCGCATCATCAAAACGTAACAGAATTAAATCCAACATATTATTTAATGATGTGGCGGAAATGCGCGTTGGACGCGAACGCAACAACATCGCAACCGGACGCAACAACATCGGGGGCAGGGGTGCATTACGACGCCCCATCAAATATGCCCGCAACCAGCGGTATTCGGGTAATAACTTGAATATATGTACAAAAGTCAACCCAATTCCAAATAACGTAGTACCGATGATGATACCGTTCAGATAAATATTTGCCACCGCCACGCGCAGAAATTCGTCGTGAAACATAATCAGACCTGCGGCCAATAACGCCGTCAGTGCCGCCATACGGTTAAGATTTCTGTGAAACTGGTTCGTCATATTATCTCTCTTATAACATAATGATAGTAAATTTTGCAAAATAAAGTCAATAGGGATTATTCATAAAATGCGCATGGAAAAATCACTTGATTTTATTAAAAAAATCGGCATAATTGGCGATGTCCTGCTGGCACAATGGGGTGTCGGCTGATTAAACCATAGGAAAAATATAAATGGCTTACTATGAAAGCGTCTTGGTTTTCCGCCAGGACTTGACCGAACCGCAGGTAAAAGAAAAAGCGGCAAAATACACCGAAATCATCAAGGAACTGGGCGGTGATGTTAAATCCACAGAATTCTGGGGTTTGAAAAATCTGGCCTATGTTATCCGTAAAAATCGCAAGGCACACTATGTCATGCTGAATATCGAATTGCCAGGGGCACAGGTTGCCGAACTGGAACGTCGTGCCCGCATTGACGAAGACGTCATTCGTTTCTTGAACGTTCGCGTCGAAGCATTGTCCGAACAACCATCAGTAATGATGAAAAAGAATAACGAAGAGGCAGAATAATGGCAGTACGTGCAGCAATTTATCGTAAAAAATCTAACCCATTAAAGGGCAAGGTTATCGATTACAAAGATATCAAAACACTGTCGCACTATATCACAGAACGCGGCAAAATCGTCCCATCACGCATCAGTGGTGTTTCCCAGAAAGACCAACGCGAATTGGCAACCGCCATCAAGCGTGCCCGTCATTTGGGGTTGATGCCATTTGTTCGCAACAACTTGGGCTAAAATTAAATTCTGTGGACGCCTGTTGCGTTCACAGTTCCTCGTGTATGTCTAATACACGTCGGAACTGAAATGAACGCTGCCATTCGTTTCACATAATTTAATTTGTGAATAAGCATATAAAAAAATCTGGAATTAAAAATTCCTAACTTGAAAAAGGACAGATAAAATGAAACCGCGCGAATAAAAATCAAATTTTTTGTGTTATTAGCAAAAAATTTATGATTTGCGTCGCAAGGTTACATGGCTGTCTGGCAGAAATGCAACAACAAAAGGACAGATACAATGAAAATTATTTTGACAGAAAAAATTACTCACTTGGGCAATATCGGCGATACAGTCGAAGTGAAAACTGGTTTCGCACGCAACTATCTGTTGCCAAACGGCAAGGCGATGCGCTGGACACGTGAAAACGTTGCGTTGTTCGAAGCGAAAAAGGCCGAATTGACCGCACGTCAAGAAGCAGCCAAGGCCGCAGCCGAAGCGAACGTTGACGCAGTAAAGAATGCAAAACTGCACATGATTCGTCAGGCGGGTGATACAGGTCAACTGTATGGTTCTGTATCAACACGTGATATTGCGCGTATGTTGAAAGAAATCGCAAACGTTAATGTCGAATCGTCTCAGGTTTTGTTGGGTAGCCCAATCAAATCCATCGGTGCGTTTGACACCAAGATTGCATTGCACCCAGACGTTATTGTTCCAGTCAAGGTATATGTTGCCCAGACACAGGACGAAATTGACGCGTTGGTTGCGGGCAAGGTTCTGACATTCGGTACGAAAAAGGTTGAAGAAGTTGCAGAAGAAAAGCCTGCAGCGGCAGAAAAACCAGCCGAACAACCTGTGGCAGAAGAAAAAGCAGCAGACGCTGAATAAAAAACGGGGCATCGCCCCGTTTTTTATTAGAGCATAGATAATAGAGCATAGATAATAGAGCATAGATAATAGATATAGTGCTAGCAACTTGTTATTCTGGTGATTTTAGCACCCTTGTCATTGCGAGCGCAGCGCGGCAATCCAGTAAATAAAGTCGCGCCATTCGGCGCACTTGTTATATTCACTGGATTGCTTCGTCATTTCATTCCTCGCAATGACAAGGGTGCTAGTAATTGGTAAAAACGGGTTGTTTTTTATAACGAGTATTTTAGCTCTTTTGTCGCCTGCGGACGGCGTCCTTGCCGCAACCTTCGCGTACTGCTCGGTTTTGTTTCACAGCATCTGCGGTGTCATTGCGAGTGCAGCTTGGCAATCCAGTGTGTAGAGAGTTGCGCCGAATGGCGCATACTTTTTTAATATAACAAAGTATTTGTTATCTGGGGCGGGGCAGGGTATAATTCGTGCCATGAAATTGGAATCTGTGGGGATTTTGATAGGTATGCGGCCGATGGGCGAACGCGATTCGGTTGCGCGTATTTTTACGCGTGATTTTGGTATCATGTGCGGCGTCTTGCGTGGGGCACAGGTGGCGCGTACTAACCGGCCATTGGTGGGACAAATTGGCGCGGTGGCGTGGAACGCGCGATTAGAATCACAACTGGGGACTTTCCATTGGGAAAGTGCGCGAAATTTGGCGGCACCAATTATGATGTCGGGCGAAAAATTATCGTGCATGAATTGTGCGTTTGATTTGATTCGGGTGCTGTTGCCAGAACGCGAGGCGTATTCCCGTCTGTATGACGAAACGTTGGAAATGCTGGTGCAAATGGCGACTGGCGATTCGGATACAGTATATTTGAATTGGGAAATTGCGCTGTTGCGTGAACTGGGCTATGCGTTGGATTTGTCGCATTGTTCGGGGTGCGGGGCGCACGATAACCTGAACTGGTTGTCGCCACGAACGGGGCGCGCGGTGTGTGATAATTGCGCCGCGCCGTATATTGGGCGGCTGTACAAGTTGCCGTTGACATTGGATACAACATTGCGGTTTGTTGAAAATATTTGCACGTCGTTGGGCGCAACTGTGCCGTCGTCACGTATGCGTATTATGGCGGCGGCAGCGCATAAAAAAATCTAGAATTATTCCTTGCGAATTTGCGATTTTTTTTCTATGGTATTTCTGTTCAACAGAAAGGAGAAAACTATGACTTGGACAATCTTGGTTTTGGTCGTGGCGATTGCCTTGTACATGTTCGGCGGTATGCTGATTGCACAAGATAGCAAGAAACCCAGCGCAAAATCCATTTTGGCAAAGAAAGCAATTAAATTGGTTGCTATCATCTTGGTCGCGGGCGGTGTTTGCCGTCTGTATGTGCCTTATTACCTGACATCGGTCAATCCGTTGATTATTCAGGATATGGCAAATGGCGCACAAGAACAGATGAATGCCGCAAAGAACAAGGCCGTTCGTGCATTCGTTCGTAATCACGCCGACACGATGGTTGCAGATGCCCCAATCTTGGGCGCACAAGACGCAAAGAAAACAATCTATGTTTGGACAGATTTCAGCTGCCCATACTGCCGCCGTGTTCACGGTGAATTGGATCGTGTGTTGAAAAACCGCAATGACGTTCGCGTTGTTGTTAAAAACTTCTCTATCCACGGCGCATTGTCAGATGCCCCAGCCAAGGCCGCAATTGCTGCGAAATTGCAGAATCCTGAAAAGGCCGCAAAGTTGGTTGACATGATGATGACACGTAACTTCTATTCCCAAGACGATTTGAAAGATCAGTCCAAATTGGGCGAAAAAGTAGAAGCCAACGTTTTGAAAATGGCCGATGAAGCAGGTCTGGATACAAAACAGTTGAAACAAGACATGGGCGGCGAAGTTGTCGCACGTGAATTGGCCAATGTTCGTGATTTGGCACAACAGTTTGAAATCAGCGGTACACCATTCTTGATTATCGAAGAACAGGCGTTCCCTGGTGCAATTCCATATGACCAGATTATCAAGGCATTGGACAAATAATAAAACGGGGCATCGCCCCGTTTTTTATTAGAGAGCAAAGAGCAAATAGCAGAGAGCAATGAAAGTGCGCCATCGGCGCACTTGTTTTTTTCACAAAAGCCATTTGGGTATTTTTTATTCTTGCCATAAAAACTGTGCACGTATATAATTGACAGCGGTACAGGGTGTTCCTGTGCCGAGGATTCAAGACCTCTTAAAAGTAGCGTCCATGGACGATAAAAAAACTCCACCAAGAGAAGTATTTTTGTTGGTTGGAGGGTTGCGAATATATTGAATAAGCAC
>UROD01000054.1 GCA_900549365.1 uncultured Rickettsiales bacterium
TTCCTTCCAGTCCGCCAAACTCTTTGTAATTGGCAACTCCCGTCATTACCTGTCTGCGCCCGCATGGAAGCAATTTATAATTGTTGCCGCTGGCGTTACCATGAACTTTATTTTGGCATGGTTTATTTATTCTGGGGTTGCAATGTTCCACCCAAAGCAGGTTCAGTTGCCCGTTGTCGGTCAGGTTATCCAAGAATCTGTTGCATTCAACGCGGGTGTTAAACCTGGGGACGTAATTGTTCGTATCGATGGCGAAAAAATCACAAACTGGGGTGAACTGATTATTGCCAAAGAAATCGCATCAAACCGCAACGCCAATGTGATTGTTGTACGCGGTAAAAAACTGGTGAATATTGAACTGTCGCCTGCCGAACGTTGGGGATTGATTGCCGACGGCAGCAAGACCGAATTACGCAAGAAAGGGTTCTTTGGCGGATTACTGACAGGTGCACGTGAAACGTATTACCAGTCCAAAACATTGGTCGTGGTTTTAGAGCAAATTATCACAGGCGAACGTTCGTCCAAACAACTGGGGTCGTTTATCACCATTGCACAGGTATCAGGCAAAGCGATGGAGGCAGGAATATTTGCCCTGCTGTCTATTATTGCCTTGCTGTCGGTGAATTTGGCTGTTATAAATCTGTTGCCATTGCCGGTATTGGACGGTGGGTATTTGTTGATACTGGTAATCGAGGGAATTATACATCGCAAATTGCAAGGCCGCGCGATGGAATACGTTATCATCGCAGGATGGGTATTGATTGCGGGTCTGTTTATACTGACGATGTGGAACGATTTGGTACGTGTATTTGGGTAATATAATATGAACACAAAAAAATTATTTTTGGCAACCACACTGGCCGTCGCGGCGACTGGGGCAAATGCGGCAACCGTATCGCGCGTTGATGTGTCGGGCAATCGCCGTATGGACGCGGAATCGGTGCGTATTCTGTCTGATGTCAATATCGGCGACACCGTGGGCGAGGCACGCGCCAACCAAATTGCAAAAAAATTACAAGAAAGCGGTTACTTTTCAAAAATCAATGTCCGCATGTCGGGCAATGTATTAAAAATCGACGTGGTCGAAGCCCCCACTGTCAATATGGTGACGGTCGAAGGTAACGATGAAATTTCCACCGATGATTTGAAGAAAGAAATTCGTCTGAAAGAACGTGCGGCATTCGATGAATCAACCATTGGCGCAGATGTTCAGCGTATGCTGACCATATACCAGCGCAAGGGATTCTTTGGCACAAAAATTGAACCAAAACGTATTGAACTGGATGATAATCGCGTGAACGTCGTCTATGAAATTACAGAGGGGCATCCGACATACATTACCAACATTGACTTTGCGGGAAACAAGAAATTCAGTGCACGCACACTGCGCGGTGAAATTTTGTCGCGTGAACATGCGTGGTGGCGTTTTATGACCCAATTTGATGTTTTTGACGAAGACCGCATTCAATACGACCAACAAATGCTGCGTCAATTTTATCTGCGTAACGGGTATGCGGATTTTGCCGTAACAGATGCCACCGGCGTCTTTACCCCAGACCGTCAATATTATTCTGTAAAGTTTACTGTTGACGAAGGGGCAAAATACAAATTCGGCAAACTGGACATAGACAACCCATTCCCCGACGTATCAACAGACGAATTGCACAAAGTAATTAAAATGTCGGCGGGCGACACATACAATATAGATTTGGTTGATGAAACTATATCTGCCCTGCGCGGGGCGGTTGCCGACCATGGGTATGCATTTATCAATGTAGAACCCGTGCCAACAAAAAACAGCGACGCGCATACGATTGATATGACGTTCAAAATTCAAAAGACCAATCGTATTTACCTGAATTCTATTAACATTTTAGGCAAC
Source organism: uncultured Rickettsiales bacterium (assembly GCA_900549365.1). Classification (GTDB taxonomy): domain Bacteria; phylum Pseudomonadota; class Alphaproteobacteria; order Rs-D84; family Rs-D84; genus Enterousia. The sequence continues at coordinate 1,883 of UROD01000054.1, forward strand.
GTTCGCACGTTTGACACCGTGATTCAGCAGATGTTGCCGATGCGCGCGGGCGACCCGTTTTCGCTGCAAACCATTGAACAGGGGCGTCAAAATCTGATGCGCACCCGTTATTTCAAAGATGTCCAGATGGTGCCAACACGATTGGCCGACGCAAATATGATGAATCTGGATATCAAGGTTGAAGAACAGCCAACAGGCGAATTGTCGGGCGGATTCGGTTGGTCAAACATCAATGGATTTATGGTTGATGCGGGAATTACCGAAAATAATTTTATGGGACGTGGCCAGATTGTTCAACTGCGTGGTTCAATCGCCCAGTATCAAAAACAGGCATTATTCAGTTTTACCGAACCGTATTTGTTTGGACGCGCACTGTCGGGTGGGTTTGATGTATCATACACTATGTACAACTATTCGTCATTGGGCGGATTCGGGTATGATCGCGACTCGCTGACAATTGCGGGGCGTATGGGTTGGAAACTGACCGACAACTGGTCCCAGACGGTGCGTCTGTCGGCGGCATTTGACCAGAATTATGATTTGCAAACTGTTGGTGGATGGCGCGATTCTACGTTGTACACGTTGGCCACATATTTGAAATACTATAATCTGGATACCAATTTCCAACAGAATACGCATACCGGCGTTGTTGCGAATTTAGGTCTGGCGTATACTGGCTTCGGGGGCAGCGAAACATTTATGCGTTACAGCGCAGATATTACCGGTATGGTCAAATTCTTGGACGACCGGTGGCAGTTGCGCTCGTCGCTGGATTTTGGGTATATTCAACCACTGGATGGCGATTATGTATCGCGTGTGTACCGTTATTTCTTGGGCGGGGAATCACTGCGTGGGTTTGATATCGCCGGCGTTGGCAGTCGTAACTGGTTCTATACATCATATTCATTGGGCGGTATGTGGAAATTAAACGGTTCAACACAACTGAATTTCCCAGTATTTATTCCTGATGAATATCAGATAAAGGGATTTGTGTTTGCTGATTATGGTATTTTGGGTAAACCACCACACGATGAATACACATACAGAAATGTATACGGCGCAACACGCAACAATTTTATCGACAGCGACCTGCGCACATCGGTTGGGTTTGGTATTTATTGGAACACGCCGATGGGCCCGATGAATTTCAGTTGGGGTTGGCCGTTGCACCTGAACGAATATGACCGCGAACGTCGATTCTTGCTGTCATTTGAAACACAGTTTTAACAAATGCCCCGTTCGGGGCATTTTTAGAGCATAGATAATAGATAGTCCGCCGTTTGGCGCGCGCATTATTTTCATCGCATGCAGACAGATGAACTTTTACTTGACCCACAGGCGCGAATTTTCTTATAATTTATTTACACAAGGGGAAAAAGGACATGAAAAAAGTATTTTTGGCTTTGTTTGTTGCATTGGCACTGGCTGGCTGTGGTCAGATTTATGACCGTGAACCGGTTGGCATTGGTTATGACAACAACGAATTGAAACTGAGTCCGTGCGCCTGTATCATGGTATTTCAGGCATAAATCCCGCGCATTACATCAGGGGGGATGGCACATTGGATTATCCAGACAATTTTGAAACGCCGGCATTTCCAGCGGGCAAACGGATTGCCGTTTCCCGTATGATGGCGATTGCAACGTCGGTGGCTTTTTTCTTGATTGTATGCGTGTGTGGTCTGATTATTTGGACAACGCGGGGCGCAACGGTTGAACCGTTTATTATTTCAATTGATAAAATTACTGGTGCGTGGTCTATTGTTGGCCACCCCCACGGTCAAATGGCGTATTCTGCAACCCGCACAATGCAGGAATCGGTGATTGCGAATTTCACGCGTGATTGGTTCACGGTATCTGGTGATGCCGATAACATTGCCATGTGGCAATCATGCGAACGCGAACAATGCCGTTCTGATGATGCACCGGCACATACAGACAAAACATGCGCGATGTATTGCGCCGCATCGGACAGTGTGTTTAACACATTCGTGTACAACGTCATTCCAAACTGGCAAGATGTCGCCGCACGCGGCGGGCGCATGACAGTTGACACAACCAGTATGCAAATTGCGCCCATTGGTCAGATAACAAAAAATGGTGGCACGTGGTCAATTCAGGCCACTGTGTCCAGCACACTGGACGGCGATATGCAAATCATCGCATTTGCCAAGGTTGCACGTCAAACATCGTGGTATCCACGAACACTGGGGTACTATATTGCGGGATTTAACACATACAGATTGAACTGATGAAAAAACTGATTATGTTTTTGACGGGTCTGATGTTGCTGGTACTGACGTTTGGGGCGTTGTATCTGGGTGGGGCGATTTATGACGCTGGTGAAAAACGCAGTATTGATACATTCTTTTTCCAGCCAAACAATTTGTCCGCTGACCGCCCTGGGGAATTGCTGACGGCCGCAGAAATGGGCGAAAGTCGTATTTTGAATATGCTGGTTGACCGGTACGTTACAGAATATTTCTATGTAATCCCAGACCGCGAAAATATTGCGCGCCGTACCCGTTCGGACAGCGTTTTGGCACGTCTGTCGGGGGCTGATGTGTTTCGCACATGGCAAAATACTGTTGCCAATGAAATCCAGACCATGGCCGACCGTGGCGCAATGCGCACCGCGGCGGTTGTTGGCGACATATTGCGCCCCATCGGCAGCGATTACTGGCAGGCGGATTATGAATTACGCACGTGGGACGTGGCAAACGATTTATCCGTTGCCCCCCGTGTCACACGCGGCACAATATACATGAAAATCAGGTATGATTCCGGCCTGCGTGATTCAATTGTGGATTATGGCGTGCACAGATATCTGGACAATGGTGGCGACCCAGCAATTCTGTTTAAGTTTGAAGTACGCGAGGTTATTGTTAGATAAACAGGGGTTGGATGGTATAAATATGAAAATACGTTTTGGAATTTTATTATCTTTGTTGGCAACGTGCGTCACGCCCGCGATGGCGGCAAACGACGACCCGTTTGACTTTGATAATTTTGCCATTACCGATAGTGGCGACGCCGATATAAATGTGGAATCGGTATCTATCAATACGGGCGCGTCGCCCGCGGCGGTAGAATCATTTGATATTGCCGGCATTATGTTGGGCATGCCATTCGAAGATGTACAGACACTATTTTTCAAGGACAAGGGGTTATATTCCCCCAGAAAAAAGGACAGCATTGTTTATACCATTGCCAAGGATTGGAAATTCAATCTGGACTATGAATGTCGCCGCCAAGGGATTGTGATTCCCGCCGAATTGTCTAAATGTGTGAACAGTTTGGCACGTAATCGTGGATTGTTGTATGCGTCAGAACTGCATTTGGAGCGCGAAAATACTGGTGAAAAAATCGTGGTATATTTTACCAGCAATGCAACCGACAATTTGGTATGGCGCATCGTGTATAACAATGACGCCAATGATTTAGAGGGCGCAGACGAAAAATTTGAAAACCAGCGTCAGAAAAAGATTCTGGCGTTCTGGCAAAATGTCTTGGACAAGTATGGCGCGCCGAATGCCGGCACAGACAAATGGGTATCAACCACGAATGCATATGACCCAATGATGACGGCATATTATGGCGCGTTGGATTTGGTGGATAATGGGCGTTATGCATCTGATGCGGCGAAAAATGTTCAAGACGCTAGGAATAATTTCCAAGCCAAACCATACGCATTCTAATCAACTTTTTTTGTTGTAATAGTGTATTGCATATAGTATGCTGTTCCTCAGCGCACAGGACGCATACCTGTGTTGCCTTTGTCTTCAAACGCAAAGAGGAAT
>UROD01000055.1 GCA_900549365.1 uncultured Rickettsiales bacterium
GCCGCCGCCAATGTCATACTCTGGGCGGACGACAGCCCACCAAAAAGCCCACCCGATCCTGTTTTGGTTGTATTCTTGTTCCTGTATTGTTTAATCTGGCGGTCACAGTTTGACGCATCGGCCCCATACATCTGTAAAATCTGGGCTGCGCGAACGTCGTTATTCATCAACGCCGTGCAGACAATAGACATTCCCGTTGAATCCACAAAATTCACATTTGCACCATTGTTTATCAAGGCCTGAACCTGTTGAATATCGGCGTTTTTCGCCGCAGACAACAGTTGCGCCGCAACCATAAACTCTGACGATGCCGCGCGTGCTGCAAATGGCAAAACAAACAATGATACTAGTAAAATTCTGATGTATTTCATGTAAAAATCTCTCTGTGCTAAACATCATAACACAGATTTATTTTATCTGTCTATAAAAAAAACAGTCCGATGCCGGACTGTTATCATTTGAAGGTACAAAAATTATTTCACTTTTACCTTGGAATACCAAATGCGCGTAGCGGTAATGGTATGAATGCGCTTTACAGTATCCGCTGCAACCTGCTTTGCATTGTTATTCACAACAACGACATTGTTATTATTGCCAACAACTATTGTGCCGTTATTCTGGGCGTTGTCACGAACAATAACCTTGCCCCCACCACATGGCGCGGACGCATTGCTTTTCTGTGGCTGCTTTTGTGGCTGTTTTGGTTGTTGTTTCACAGGCGATTTTTTCGGCTGTGGCTTTTTCTTGACAGGCGTCTGCGCACGGACACAACGTTTACCCTTTTCGCATTCATTCAATTTAGCCGCTGTATAATCCAAAGAATCACGCAATGCAGCATTTTCATTTTCCAACTGATTGACCTGACCATTCAGATTTTCGTACGCGCTTTTATAATTATCACGCTCTTCGCGGGCGGATTGTTTGCTGCTGCACTGGGTAACACCAAACGCCAACAGCGCAATTGCCGCAATGCCGGCACCCACGCCCGCCAAAACCTTCTTGTCTAATTTCTTTGTTGCCATTTTTGCACCTTTTTATTTATGTCGCCACAAATATAGGACAAAACATTACTTTTGTCAAGGCATTGATTTTTCTGGTACTTTTTTATTGGCACGCCCTGCCCTTTTTTGATATAATTTACCAGACAAGAGAGAAATGAAAAACAGCATATATATTTTTTCGATGGTCGTCGCACTGGGCGCGGCACATGCAAGTGTGGCACACGGCGCGTGCAGTGTTGCTGATTTGACGCGATGTTTGGATTCTGTGTGCGCAATCAATGTGTCGTCTAATCCGGCCGCACGTTGTCAATATTGCGGCACAACCGACGCCGGCACCCCAACCAATACTATGCGCAGTGTGTCTGTCGGCGCATCTGCGAAATATAATTTATCGGCCAAAGAATTACAGAACGCACCCGATGCGCCATCGGCGCGATATGCGTGGGCAATTCGCCAGTGCATCGCACGCGTTGACGGTTGTACCGCAGAAAACGCATCTGACGCATACGACAGTTTAATTGAACAATCATGTCGTGCGGCGGGCATCAGCGCGGAAATGTCTGCATTGGCCATTGCGGCGGCAAAGCCGGCCAGCCAATCCAAATGCACCACCGACATTACCGCATGCATGACCGAAGGCAAACATTGCGGTGCGAACTATGCCCAATGCACAGATAACGCGGATTTTGACGCGGCATTTGCAACGTGCAGTGTGCTGTCCACGGGGTGCGATGAATACACCGCAAACATTCGCAGCACTATGATTACCACCCGCGACAGATTTTTGGCAAACGCCGAAAATACTATCAACGGCATTGTTGAATCATACCAAAATGCCCGTGCCCAGAAATTGGCAACGGCGCGCGCCAAATGTACCAACAATGCGGGACGCGACGCATGCATTAATTCGGTATGTGACAGCAATATGCCAAACAAATGCGCCGGTGGCGACGCATCGTCTGAAAAATCCATAGCGGCCAATTTATGCAAGTTCTATGAATTGGCGTGCAATGTGCTGAAATAAACAAAGACAATATAAATGATGCAAGTGACGGTGGATTTTTATAAACGGATTAAAATCAGCGCAATCGCACTGATGTGTGCTGTTGCGTGTACTGATGCTATGGCGGCCGCTGTGGTTCAGCGTGGCACTGCGTCACGCCGCACCGCCCCACGTGTCAGTATTGCATCACGTATGCCAACAATGGCCGCGAATATTACCAGTTCGGCAAATGCAAATAATACACCAACCACAGATACGCCAAAAACAGACGCCGACACAACGCCGTCTGAACCAGAAAAATCAGATACAGAAAACACCACAACCGACGATGTCGTCATCACGGACAAAAGTGCGCAATTCGCGTCCGCGGTAAATTCGGTTGGTATTACCGCCCCCAGCAATTCATCTGACACAGAACTGGCTGAACAAATTCGTCGCACGCGTGCCGCGCTGGACGCCGCCGACGCAACCAATACTGCAAATGCATCGGCCACCAAATCAATGGCCCGCGGGCAAAATGCGTGCGACGCAACATTGCGCGCATGTATGAAAAATAAATGCGGTAATGATTTTACAAAATGCAGTGTTGATACCGATACGACATGGGGCACAAAAATGGACGCGTGCCGTCGCGACACAGAATGCACCGGTAACGAATACAAATTATTTGCCTCAGAAATCAAGGCCGATCGTGATTTGAACGCATTGTTGGCGTCATACAATAAAATCTTGGATTGCGGCAATCAATATAACAAATGCATAATCAATCAGTGCGGAAACACATATTCGAAATGTTTGGGCAAATCGGCGGGCGATAACGCAATCAGTAATTGTGCCAGCATTGCCAACGAATGCAAATCCGCAGACAGTGGTTTGGCCAGCCGCACAATGTCCGCATTTGCGACCCTGCGCCAAGGGGCCGAGGTTCAGATTCAATCCGACGAAAAACGCCTGTATGCGTTGCGCGACCAAATGGCAACGGTATGCAAACGTTTGGGCGCAATGTTTGACGAACGCAGTTTGGATTGCGTGTACACTGTAAATTTCTGGGCTGGGGACGGCGATGTTCCTTATGCGTCCAAAAAGGCATACGCGGGCGCAACATTTGATTGCGACCAGGACTGGTTCGGCATTGATATTACAACATTCAAAGAAAATGCATATCGTCTGACACGCAGTCAAAAATCTGCAACAGCTGCTATGCTGGGGGCCGGCGTTGGTGTGGCAACAGGCGCAATTACATCGGGCGCAATCGGCCGCGCAATCGACACGCAAAAGGCAAAAAATGCCCTGAAAAAGGCCGAAAGGGAACAAGCCGAGATAAATGACAAGGCCGCATCGTCACCAAAATCAGAAACATCATCGGACACGAAATCGGACGCAACATCCGATAAAAAAACCGATACAGAATCAGCTGCCACATCTGACAACAAGGCCGACGATACAAAAACCGACGTTGCAAGCACTGCGGGCGACAAAAAACTGAACCGCACATTGCGCAAGGCAGAACGTCAAGCGTCGAAAGACATTGACAAGGAAATAGCCAATGCAGAAAAGGCGGATTTGGCCGCATTAGCCACAATTGAAAATGAAAAATCAGATTTATCATCCGACACACTGAATGTGCAACCAATGGAAAACAAAAAAGAAAAATATGATTCTTGCGTTTCGGATGTAAACAGGAAATATGTTTTCAGTATAACATCAGCCCCAGAATACAAAAGCATTTATAATCGACGCAAAGCAGCGGTTGAAAAAGAATGTGAAACCGAACTTAATACCCCATTGAAATATGGTATAAGCGGCCGTTGTAATTCGGTACCATATACATGCAAGGCGGGGCAAACACTCCGCGAGTGTGAACCACAAGAGTGTTGGTGCTTTGATAAAAAATCAGAACTTCGCTTGACAATGGCCAGCAAAGAAGAATTTATAAACAACAAAATTGAACAAGAATGCGGACAATATAAATAATGAAAAAATTTTTAACTGGAATCTTTGTCGTTTTCTTTTCTGTGCCGGCATTTGCCGCCATGACCAGTATATCTGGTTTGATTGTGGACGAACGTGGCGAACCATTGACGGGCGCAACGATATTGAGTAAAACCACAATAAATAAATATGCGATTGCGGACACCAATGGCGCGTTTTCATTACAGAATATTGACAGCGACGATACACTGGAAGTCAGTTTTACTGGCTGTACATCAAAGACAATTTCTGCATCGGCCGCAAATTCCAAAATCATATTGAATTGTGAAAACACCTTGGACGAGGTTGTTACCACCGCCCAGTGGATCAGTCGCGCATGCACCGCCGATGAACTGGCACCCCTGCACGCCAGTGCTGGCAAAACCGCACGAAATTCTGATGGCACGGGTGTCTACTGTGTACCAACCGCATGTGTTGCCGAATACAAATTGACCCACGGCGTATGCGAAAAAATTATCTGTGACGGACCACGTTATGTTATGAATGCGGCCAAAAATGGCTGTGATGATATGGTTGGTCGCGATTGCCAATCGGGTGACGCAAATGCAAAATCTGCAAAGTACGAAATGAATGGTTCAACTTTGGAATGCGTTATCAAAAAATGCAATTCCAAATACATGCTGGACGGTGGCAAATGCGTCCCCAGTGACGGCCCATGCAGTGCCGAACAAATCGCGGCAATTCCACACGCAACCGCGGGTGAATTAAAACGCGGTGTATGCAACGCAACCGAATGCGATGGCGGATATGAAGTATCGGGTGGGAAATGCATCGAAATCAGTGGTGGCTGCAAACCAATGCCTGCCAACGCAAAAGTCGCACACCGCGTATGGAACGCAGAAACAAATTCTGAACAATGCATAATTGACGAATGCGCCGCTGGTTATAACGTCAGTGACGACAAATTATCATGCATTGAAAAACCACAACCAACATTGACTGCCGAACAATCCGCGGCCAAGACCCAAGAATTGCGCGAAAATTATAATACGCAAAAGGCCAAGGAACAATCCACCGCCAACAAACTGATTGGTGCGGCGGGCATTGGGGCAACTGGTATCGGTGCACAAATGGCGGCATCTGCGTTGGCGGAACAGCGCGCCGATAACCTGGCCGAGGCCGACATGACCGCATATCTGGCCACATTCAAATGCGACTATGGCATGGGACGAAATATCAACGGCGGCGATAAAGAGGTTGAACTGCCTGGGGGTAATGACCTGTTATCACTGTACAACGAATATAAAACATTGGCCGATGATTTGAAAACTCGTAAAGAGGCACTGGGTCTGTCCGCTGGCATTGAATCACAGGTTATTTTGGACAAGGCATCAACCGGTCTGTACGACGACGAATCCACAGGCGTCACCAACGGCACATATGCCAGTTTGGCGCGCGCACTGTCCAACCCAACGGGCGCAGATGCAGAAAAATGGAATGCGCAAAAAACTGAAACCAGCCAGAAATTAAAGGCCGGCGCAATCACGGCGGG
>UROD01000056.1 GCA_900549365.1 uncultured Rickettsiales bacterium
CCGCCCCGCCAAAACCAAATGTAATTTTTTCATACGAATATTATATCAGATAACGCCAGAACAACAAAACACTGCCCCATGCGCGACACAAATAAAAAACCACCATGCGGTGGTTTCTTTGTTTGTGGTGGACGCGCAGGGACTCGAACCCTGGACCCACTGATTAAGAGTCAGTTGCTCTACCAACTGAGCTACGCATCCAGAACTGTTAAACTGTGGCAATTATATATCTTTTAGTCCAATTTGCAAGTATTTATTGCCACCGCGTATCAATGCAAATACGACGATGGATTATACGCCTTGGTCCCCTTGCGGATTTCAAAGTGTAATTGTGACTGGTCAACCTTGCCTGTTGCGCCAACCGTGCCAATTTTTTGCCCAACTGATACGCGCGCACCGCGACGCACCGACATAGAATCCATATGCGCATAAACCGTCATCCAACCACCCGAATGCTGTATTATGACCAGATTGCCCATACCTTTGACCTCGTTGCCGGCATATGCCACAACACCGTTTTCCGCCGCCTTGACCGCCGTACCGCGCGACGCGCCGATGTTTATACCATCGTTAAACAGGCCGCCCGATTTCGCACCATAGTGCGACAAAATCTTGCCCCGCACTGGCCACGAGAATTTTGATGATGAACGCGCCGCAATTGATGGCAATTTTTTGTTCGGGTCTGACGAAATTTTTTGCTGTGTGTGTTTTACGGGTTGCCCCCCCTTTGCTATACCCTTTGGCACATTGGTCTTTTCTGCAACCTTTGGCGTGGCGGGTGGCGTACCGTACTTTGATTGTGCGTGTGTTGCAACTGGCGCGCTTTTCACCGCTGGGGCTGATGCAGCCGCACGCACAGGCGCAGATGCCAAATCTGGAACTTTTAATTGTTGCCCCACCGACAATGCAAATGGCGCAGAAATATTATTCATAACCGCCAAGTCATTTACAGGCACAGAATATTTACGCGACAGCGAATACAGTGTATCGCCCGCCACCACCGTAATTTCACGCAATTTTACACGTGTGGTTGTATTTGGTTGTGCGACCAAATCGTGCGCCGATACATCAGACACGTGATATTCTGGTACATTCAGATAATCATCCGTTGCTATTTCGGTGCCTGATGCGTCCCCGCACGCCACATCATCTGGCGCGGGCGCAGCGGCATTGTCCGCAATCACAGGTTCGCCATACAACGCGGCCACCGATACATCGTCCGTACTCTGGGGTGGGACAATATAGTCATCGACCGATGCATACATAACATAATCATCTGTTCCCACCGACCCATAGAGTTCAGGCGATGCATATACGCCATAGTCCGATGCTGCCGAATTATAAATTTCTGGTTGTGTATTTGGGTCGGCCAACAACGCCGGATACCGCGCGGTAATAAATTCACCGACCGTATCAGGCAACGACACAATTTTTGGCTGTAAATCGCACCCAACAATCATGGGCACAATCGCGCACAAAAAAAATCCCAGTGTTTTTCTCACACGGAAATTATATCACAAAACAATGAATAAAGGAAAACAAACTTCATCTATCCGTATCACGACGCATAAATAAAATGCTGATTTCAAACAGTGCCCACATCGGCAATCCTAATGCAATCTGGGATACAATATCTGGTGGCGTCAATACCGCCGCCATAATCGCAATCAGTACAATCGCATACCGACGTGCACGCACCACGCGCGACCGCGACAATACCCCCAACCGATTCATCAGAACCAGTACCAACGGCAACTGAAACACAATACCAAACACTCGCAACAATCCGATTGCAAAACCCAAATAATCACGCGCATTTGGTATAAAAATTGTTGGTACGGGCGTCTGTTGATTCAATTCCAAAAAGAATCCGAACACAAATGGAAACATAACATAGAACGCGAATGCTGCACCAAGGCAAAACAAAATCGGCGACATTATCAAAACAGGCCAAATAAAATTACGCTCGTTTTTATGCAGCCCTGGGGAAACGAATCGCCATATCTGATAAAAGCCAAAAGGTATCACGAATATCAATCCGACAACCATAGCCAACGAAAAGCGTATCATCAAGCCATCGGACATACCACTGTACAGCATCGTACCATTCGGCCATATACGCAACAGCGGCGCGGTTAAAAATTCCTGAATATATGGCGCAACATACCAACCCAAAATCACCGCCAATGCGAATACAGCAAACGTCCATATTACGCGACGGCGCAGTTCCGAAAAATGTTGCATCAACGTCATTTTTTGCATTTTTTCGTTCCCCGCTGTGATTTAGTTTTTGTTTTGCCGTGCAACTGTTTTATTGGCGTTGCAAATTCTGCCAATATATCATCGGTGGTGGTCATAATAACCTGATCAATCGGTGCTTCGCGTTCAATAGTGTCTTTGATTTGTTCGGACGCATCGGTAATTTTCCAGATAATTTGGCGCACAAATTTCACGGCGCGCGCCAAGAATTGTGCAACGTCCGGCCACATGCGCGGTGGCAATACCACAATCGCGACCAAAATAATTACTAAAAATTCCGCACCACTGATTCCAAACATTATGCATTCACGCCCTTAGTCATAGAAGTCATCGCCACCACTGGTGCTGACGGTTTTATGACGGCTGATTTGGAAATAGTTTTTGCCAAAATCGGTCTTGGGTTTCAAGCCCGAAAACGCAACATCTGTGGTTGCCCCAGTGGCATCAACAACACTCCACGAATTTAACTTTACGGGCTTTTTATCAAATACAACCGTCATATTTCCCAGACCTTCTTGACCACGCAAATTCATCTTTAACGCAAATGTTTTGTCGGTGGTGGTTGTTTCAACGACATTGATATCTGCATTTTTCAAATCAATATGTTTGCGAATTAAAATCCCCGCTGGCGTACTGGTCAATGGCACAGTTGTAATTTGATCCAATGATTTATCAAAGAAATACAAATCCCGTCCATCGGCAATCAATTGCACCGGCATATTACGATAGTCCAAACGCACCCGCCCTGGACGCAGCATTGCAAATGTACCGCGCTGCTGCTTGCCTGATGCTGTTTGAATAAATTCCCCCGACAGTCCCGTGATAGAATTTAAGTATTTTTCCGCAGAATTTACCAAATTATTATCAACCGCTGCATGCGCCGAAATCGTACACATACACAAAATTATAGCGAATAATTTTCTCATAATTTCTCTCCGTTTAACAAGTCCAACAGACGCGTGCGAACATTTTCCAATGTGTCCGCCACAACTGCGCCGGCGGCATATGTATGGCCACCCCCACCCAACGCAGATGCAATATGATCCACAGGGTGCATACGCCCACGCAAAGACACACCGATTTGATTTTCTTTCTGTTGTTTCAACAACGCAATCAATTCAACACCCTTGATTTGTGCCAGCAAATTCAAAATCAATTCCCCGCGCCCGTCCAGATGTTTATAATCTTTCTTTTCAACCGTCGCCAATGCGATTTTGCCACGATGCAAAAATTCCGCGTTTGAAACAATGGCGGCCTCGGTCTGAACCGCACGACGTGGTTTATTATTCAGGCCATCTGCCAATGTGGCGATATTAACCCCATCATCAACCAATCGCGCCATTATGCGCAGCGCATCACCACGACCCGCACGCACAAACTTGAAGAACCCAGTGTCGGTCAATATTGCCACCGCCAACAGATTCAAAACGTCCACATCCGCCGTCCATGACAATGCGTCCATAATTCGAAAAACAATTTCAGCTGTGGCCGCCGCCGTATCATCGTCGATACACATTTCCGCCACATGCACGTCGTTTATATGATGGTCAATTTCAATCGTGTATTTGGCATTTTCCAGAATCTGGGTCGGGCCACCAATATTGCGCGCCGTACCATAATCCATAACAATCGCAACATCAAACGGACGCGACAAATCAATGCGCTGATAAAATTGGATTTTATGTCTGTCGGGCACATTGTCCAATGCGTCCGGAATATTTCCATCATATACACAAATCGGACGACGCCCGAAATTCAGTTCAATCAATCGCGCCAATGCCAAAACACTGCACAACGCATCGCCATCGGGATTTTTATGTGCAAAGATTGCAACGCTGCGCGCTGCACGAATTTTTTCAGAAAAATTTTTCAGATTTTCGTCCATCTATACACCCTGTCCAACCGCAATATCTTCAACAAAGAACTGTGCACTCTTGCGGCCGTTATACTCATTTTCTTTCAGTTTGCCCAACATTGTTATTGTAGTGTTTGTGTTTGCATCGTCCAGTAAAAAATCACCAACTGGCGTTCCAACCAAATTAAACCCAACAAACGCCAACTGGCCACCACTGGTTGCGACCGACCCGCGCAGGTGCGCCCCGCCCCCCATAGTGGTTGCAAAACGCAACATCGCACCATGTAAAATCAATGTTGGTTCTGGGTTTCCTTGGCCAAACGGTTCCAGTGCATCCAGCGCAGAAATCAGTTTCATTGTTGCCGCCCCCGCGTCTAAATCCGCATCTGCCACGATTTCACATGTGGGCACTTGGCCATTTAACTGCTCGCTGACCGAACGTTCCAGAAATTCGCGAAACGCATCTTCGTTTTCCGCATTCAGCGAAAAACCCGCAGCCGCAGCGTGCCCGCCCCCCTCTGATATAACGCCAGCGGCCAATGCCTGATGTATAATATGCCCTAAATCAATTCCCGCAATTGAACGCCCAGAACCATTTATAATGCCATCTGGCCCACGGGTTGCCACACACGACGGCAGATTATATTTATCTTTCAATCGTCCCGCAATAATCCCCATAACGCCGCCATGCCAATTGTCGCCACATACAAACAAACTGCACCGACCTGCACGACAGGATTGCTCGGCCTGCTCGCTGGCGTGCAACATAATTGCATTTTGAATGTCAATGCGTTCCTGATTCATATGATGCAATTTATTTGCCAAATCATTTGCAATCAATGGATTATCCGTCAGTAATAATTCCAACGCCGGCGCGGCCGAATCCAGTCGTCCTGCCGCATTCAGACGTGGCCCCAAGGCAAATCCCGCTGCATAGACCGACGCATGCTTGATACCCGCAACCCCCATCAACGTGCGCAGTCCCAAATTCTTTTTCTTGTCTAATATTTTCAATCCGGTTGCCACAAAAGCACGATTAAGCCCCACCAACGGCATCGTGTCGCATATTGTACCCAGCGCGACCAAATCCATAAATTCCATCAAGTCCAAATTATCAACGCGCGCGCGCATATCTGGCGACAAATCACGATTTTTCAATTCACGACGAACCGCAACCATCGTCATAAAGGCAACACCAACGCCTACCTTAACCCCCGCACGCCAGCTAGAGCCCATTCCAACACGATTAATCGCGGCGAATCCACCTTCC
>UROD01000057.1 GCA_900549365.1 uncultured Rickettsiales bacterium
CTGAATCTGTTGGATGTTTGTTTTCAGACACCCCGCACAACATATCACGCAAATCGTCGTCGGACGCCATGGCCCATTTACGCAGTGCTGCCAATATACGATTACGCATTTCGCCCGCCCCTGCGTTTGTGTATGTCAGGCATAATATACCGCACGATTCAATATCAGGGCTACGAAATAAAATACGTAACAGACGTTGAACCAAAACACTGGTTTTTCCCGTGCCTGCATTGGCTTGAACCCAGACGTTTTCTGCGGGATTCGCGGCAATATCTTGTTCTGGCGAAAGAGTTTGTTTTTGTGCCATTTATAACCTTGCTTTATTGAATAAATTCTAGTATAAATTTCAGTGTTCTGCAAGGACATATAAAAACCATTGGGAGAGTGGACATGGATTTTACACAGATTTTATTGATTGGTGCCGGTGTGTTATGCGGTATGCTGGCAATTACACTGGGTGTTTTGTTTTTTGTGTCACGTCGATCGCAACGTGTGATGGAATCGTTGTTACAGTTGATGACCCAACCCGACCGCGCGCGCGTCGCGGACGCATCGCGTGTTTTACAGACGATTTTGGCCGATGAAATTGCCAAGATTGAATCCAGTTTTCAAACAATGCGCGATACATTAAATGCGCAAATTGCATCTGCTAATGAATTAAAACAAGAATTGACCGTCCAGAATGACAAATTGGTTGCCACCGCAGATGAAGCAACCAAGAAAGTTGTCTTGATGTCCCAGCGATTGGATAATACTGTGTTGGGCTTGCATAATATTGTATCGTCGGGCGGATGGACAGATATACAGAACACAACCGACAATTTCAGAACAACTGTCAATACGTTATTGACACAAATTGACACAACTTCTGCGGCAACCACAGAACAAATTTCAACCATTCAATCCCAAATTGATGGTTGGATTGCGACCAGTGAAACACTGGGGCAAAATCTGAAAGATGCATATAATACAAATGATGAACAGATGAAAAATCTGGCCCAGCAATCTGATACCATGCAACAGCAGTTGCAAACACTGGCACAATCGGTGGCCGATGGATTCAATAATGTCAAGACCACAGCCGCAGATTATGAAACCGTAATGGCAAATAACGACAAGTTGTTGAATGACCATTTGACCAAGATGGACACATTCAGCAAACAATCAAAAAAACAACTGACGTCCCAGATGAATTCATTGACCAACACATCAAATGCGGTTGGTGGTCAGGTTCGCTTGGCCGAGGCATCAATTGAAAAGCAAACAAATAAACTGACCGCGGCGGTTGAAACATTGATGGATTCAGCGGCGCGCACAGAAACATCTGTACGCGGCATATCAAATGAATTGGCAACATTGACCAACCGGTTTAACGGCGAAATCAAAGAATTTGCCACAGCGGTTGTGTCGGAATTAAAGACCGTGTCTGGCGTTGCAAACACGACGTTGGAAAACACAAAAACGTCTGCGAACGCGTTCTCGGAATCAGTCAAGGCAATGGCCACGGGGGTACGCGAAACACTGATTGAAATGAACACGGCGCACACACAACTGTCGGGCCAGTCGGCGAATTTGATAAAGATGTCCGCCGAAACCACGGCACAGTTGCAGCCACTGTCAGAACTGATAGAACGTTATTATTCAGCCCTGCCCGATTTATCGCAAGGTTCGGTTGAAGCCGGCGAAAAACTGCAACAGATTGTTGCGTCGCTGAACGAAAAGATTGGCTTGATGAAAAGCACCGTTGCAGAATCCACCGATGCAATTTCGACGTCTGCAATAAAATTGGAAGATTTGGCGGGTCAATCGCGCCAGCAAATGATAGATTTAATGTCTGATTATGCCAAGGCCGTGAACACTATGCAGACGTTAAACAAACAAATGATGGTTGCACGTGCAACCGCACCAATGGATGCAATGGGTGTTGCGCCCACACCGTCGTACGGACGCGTCAGTGCAACGGATTTTTTGAAACAGGCCGAACGCGCATTTGAAAACATGCACGATTTGTCATTGGATTTGACGCGCGCAACAGGCGCAGATATTCCAGATGTCGTATGGAAAAAATATCATGACGGCGACAAGGCAATATTTTCTAAATGGCTGGCCAAGATGATGGGGGCCGCAGACAAAAAACAAGTACGCGAAATGTTAAAAAATGATACTGTGTTCCGTCGTCAGGCAACACAGTTCATACGTGCGTTTGATAAAATCCTGTCTGGAACGAAAAACGCGGACAATCCGGACCAGGTGGCCACCACATTATTAAAGACCGATTTGGGGCAGATTTACGCGGTATTAAAGGCGAATATTTAGCACGCGTCATATATAAACAAACAACCCGCCGATTTGGCGGGTTATTTTTGTTGTTACGTTAGTGAACTAATCTTCCAAGAAACTGCGCAATTTACGTGCACGTGTTGGGTGCTTTAACTTGTTCAGTGCCTTTTGCTCAATCTGGCGAATACGTTCACGGGTCACGCCGATGTATTCACCAACCTCTTCCAGTGTGCTGGTTTTATTGGTGCTCATACCGAAACGCTGGCGCAGAACGGTTTCTTCCTTTGGATCAAGTTCAGACAGAATCTGGGTAACAATTTTACGCAGGTTCTTTTGTGCGGCTGAAACGAATGGGTTTTTGGCGGTTTCATCAGCAATGATTTCAATACGACTGCTGTCGTCTTCGCTGCCGACGGGTGCTTCCAACGAGATTGGTTTCAAGTTCACCTTCATTGCCTTGTGAATCTTGTCCACTGGCAGATAGATAATCTTGGACAATTCTTCGGCTGTCGGCTGGCGGCCATATTTATGCATAAACTGGCGCGACGCACGCTGAATCTTGTGAATATTGTCAATCATATGCACTGGGATACGAATTGTGCGTGCCTGATCGGCAATACTGCGTGAAATACCCTGTTGAATCCAGTTTGTCGCATAGGTTGAAAATTTATTCCCCAGACGATAATCAAACTTGTCTACGGCCTTCATCAGACCGATGTTGCCGTCCTGAACCAAGTCCGAGAAATCCAAACCCAAACCGCGATTGCTGGATTTTTTCGCGAATTTGATAACCAAGCGCAAGTTCGCCTCTATCATTTCGCGTTTTGCGCGGGCGGCTTCGGCCTGCCCACGGCGCACCAGTTCAACGACCTTTTTATATTCAGCAGTTGGTTGGCCTGTTTCGCGTGCAATGGCGGTGATATCTTCTTGGATTTTTAAAATATCTTTTTCGTGCTTTTTGGCAAAGTTTGCCCACGCCGGGTTCTTGTGCTTCATCAACTTTTTAACCCAGTTGCGGTTTAATTCGTTGCCAGCATATTCAGCCAAGAAATCTTCGCGTTTAATTTTGTTTGCCAACGCCAAACGCAACAATTTACCCTCTAAACCCATCAACAGTTGGTCGCGTTGGGTCAAATGTTCCAGAATTTCGGCAATACGATCATCATTCAGACGAATCTTGCTGACGTGTTCAAACAATTCCAGACGCATTTTGGCGTATTTCTTTTCCAGTGCATCGTCCGGCTTGGATGATGTCAACAGATTGTCCAGACGTTTGGCTTGCAGTTTCTGCATGTTGTTAAAGATGCGTTTAATTTTTGTAAACAGGTCTGTGACCATTGGCATCAATGCTTCTTCCATTACAGGAATTGGCACACCCGATGTACCACGGGGGGTATCTTCTTTTTTGATACCGTCTTCGTCGTCACTTTCTTCGTCATCTTCATCATCGTCGTCATCAGATGCGGTGGATTCTTCCAAATCGTCCAGTTCATCATCGTCCAGTTCGTCGACGTGTTCAACCCCCTTGGATTTCAGGGCTTCTGATAATGCAGCCAGCGATTTCTGTTCGGATTCAGACGAATACATCACTTCCAAATTCAAAATATAGCGCAGACGAATATCTTCGTTTAACAGTTGCTGATACCAATCCAACATTGCCTGAATTGTCATTGGGCTTTCGCACAGTCCATAAACCATCAGACGAGTGGCGGCCTCGATACGTTGGGCAATTGCAACCTCGCCCGCGGCGGTCAGCAACTGAACAGTACCGATTTGTTTCAGGTATGACTGAACAGAATCCTGAACACCTAACACCAGATTGCCCGTCTGACTGCGTTCCAACTGTTTGGCATAGTGTTCATAGTCATCATCGTTGACGTCAACCTGTTCCGCGTCTGCATTCAACAAATTGCGGGTTTTGTCGCGGGGTTCATCGGAATCATCGTCATAATACTTTTCCATTTCTTGGGAAAAGTTGTCAGATTCCAGCATCTCTAACCCCAGGTCCTGTTGAAAGAAATCCAGAACTTCTTCTTGTTCTTCATCGGGCACTTCGTCCGCTTCGGTGGCGGCATCAAAGTCCATTTTGGACAGATAGCCAACCTCGACCGCAGATGTTGCAAGTTTTTGCAAATTTTCCGGCAACGATTCAATCAATAACTTTGTCGCCGCGTCCAGTTTCTTAGCCATAAACTGACCCCCAAGAATTTATAAAAGCATATTAAACGGTTAAAACTTATTTCTTTTTTGTCGCCTTGGCCACAGCGTCGTGCACGGCGGATTCAGACACCAAACCCAATACAATCGGGCTCTGGATTTGAATCAGAGAGTAAGATTTGTGCGTTTTGTTACGAATTGATGCGACGGTTGGATTTGTGCTGCGCATCAGGCGCGCGACTTGACCATCGGACAATTCTGGATAATTTTTCAGAATCCACAAAATACCACCCAAACGGTTTTGACGATGCAATTTTGGTGTATAACCAACACCTTTCTTGTTTTGTTTCTGTTGTGCTTCGACAATTTCTTCGCGTAATGTCAGGCGCGCAGACGGGTCGGCTTCGCACTTTTCAATATCTTCGCGTGTCAACTGGCCGTTCAAGATTGGGTTCAGCCCCTGAATCTTGTATATTTCGGCATCGGCGATGTTTTTAACCTCTAATTCATGCAGACCGCAGAAATCAGCGATTTGTTCAAACGTCAATGCAGTATTTTCAATCAACCAAAGTGCAGTGGATTTTGGCATATATGGGTAATTCATGAATAATCCTCTTGTTGCTGGGGGCAATATACACCAAAATTGCCCCAGATTCAAGATAAAAGTTCAAATAAAAGCGCATCAGTGTGCGGGGCGCAACTACATAAAAAGCCCCGTGATTTACGGGGCTGGGATTTTATTCGTGGGCAGAACCAGTTTCAGGCCCATATATTTCGACGTCACGCGTCATTGCCATGAACTTTTCTGCACGCAGTGCCGGCAACTGGTCGGCGGGGATTTTTTGCAATTCTGCAATGTTTTCCGCAACCACGGTGGACAACAATTCCATTGTTGTTTGCCAATCAGTGTGTGCACCACCGGCGGG
>UROD01000058.1 GCA_900549365.1 uncultured Rickettsiales bacterium
TGCATTCGCCGATGGCCCAAATTGTATTATGTATAATCCAATCATATGCGGCGGCGCGGGCGTGCGCTGTCATTTGTTTAGAGTCCCGAATAAGAACAGGAATTTCAATGTCGCGGTTGGGGAAAATTACTGCCGCGGCCACCACCGGCCCGCACAGTGGGCCACGACCGGCCTCGTCCACGCCGGCAACCAGTTCAAATCCCGATTCGCGTTCAAATGTAAAATCAGGTGTCGTACGCATAGCGATTGTTCCCCCATCAGATAGACATGCGGTCGGCAATCTGGCGTTGGACGTATTCGTCTTCGCTGTTATACAGTGGCCAAATGCCGTTTGCCAATTCTTCCATAGATGTCAGGGGCTGGCCCAGTCGTGCGCGATACAGCCACATATTTGACATAACGCGCTTGATATAACTGCGTGTTTCATATGCAGGGAAACTTTCGATATACAGCAGTGGATCGTATGTAGAAAAACTCTTTTCGAACTTTACAACCGTGCCCATCCCAGCATTGTATGCCGCCAGCATTTTTATAATGTTGTTGTTGATGTTCGGGTGCGCCAACAGGTCGACAATATATTGCTGGCCCAAAAACATATTGTGTTCGGGGTTGCTCATATCAATATCAGACATGGCGACGTTGTTGCGACGGGCGACACGACGTGCGGTGCTGGGCATAATCTGCATCAGGCCGTTTGCGCCCGCGTTTGATTTTGCATTTGTTTTGAACCCACTTTCCTGTTTGGTAATTGCCAGTAATAACGCGCGGTCAATTGACCATCCGCCCATTGGTTCCCAATCAGGCAGGGGATATTGCGCCGAATAAATAATGTCATCGTCAATTTCCAGAATGCCACGGTCGTGTACCACCCCCGCAGATTGAATTGATACACGGGGCAGACCGTATGCAGTCGCGATTGAATTGACCGCGTGCAATGTTCTGTCGGACGCACGCGCAGTGATCAAATACTTTAAGTATTCTTCGGCGCGGTCTTTTTGACCAACCTGTAATAATGCCAATGCCATACGACCATATTTGGTTTCGGTCAATGCATCAATATCATCATCGGTAAAGTCCTGCTCGAAAAATTCATATTCAGGGGTATCGCCCAACATAACTGCGGATAACGCACCATAAAAAGCCATTGGGTGCGCCGCCGCCACGCGCCAGAAATTGCGCGCCGTGGTGCGATCGCCGTTTGCGTCCGCCGCGCGCCCCGCCCAAAATGCGGCCTCGGTCTTGCGGGCATTATTGATTTGTTCCAATTTCAAAATTTGGCTGAAATATTTTGCGCTTTCTTTGAATTTTTCTTCTTTGAAATACAATAAGCCCATCGCCCACAGGCCATATTCAGAATTTGCATCGGACGCAACAAAACCCCATTTTTTCGCCAATTCAAATTCACCATTTGTGTAATATAAATAAGACAGCCGGCCCGCCAAACGACCATAATCAGATTCGGTTAATTTGTATTTGAATGATGGGTCAGACAAAATCAATCGTGCGGTTTTGCTGCTGCCGCTGCGGATTGCGCGCTTGAATTTAGTAATTTTTGTGTCGACGCTACCAGAATACTTTTTTGCCGTCCATGTTTCTGATTGTGCTGTTTCAATTGATGCGCCCCCACTGATTATGTTTGGTACAACAGGTTTGCGAACGGTCGCCTGTTTAATTTTGGCGATTTTGGAAATACGAACCGCCCCAGGCATATCGTAATACTTTTTCATCCACGCGTTCAGTTCTGCGCCACGTGTGCGATATGTTTTTGATGTATAGCGTTGATATAAAACCTCGTTCATCAACAAGGAATCGGTCAGTTGCGGTTCCAGTTTTTGCGCGGTGGCAATTTTTTCTTTGGATTGCAACATGAAAATCTGTTCGTACAAACTGGCGTCGGCATCGGTTAAAATGTTTGGCAAATCTGCGGCGCACACAGGCACTGACAGTAAAAACGCTGTTAAAAATACAAGGATTTTTTTCATATTATTATGTCAAAACAACGATGTTTTCGGCAGGTGGCATACCACTGCGTCATCGGCGGCCTCTGGTATCTGGTCGATAATCTTTTTGAAGTCAGATATACGTGAAAACTTGCGATACACGGAAACAAATCGCACAAATGCGATAGGGTCAAGGTTCAACAACGAATCCGCCACCATTTGTCCGACCATTGCACTGGGTACTGTATCATCTGCGGTTTCTGTTTCCAGACGGCGGTGAATAGATGTTACCAATTTTTCAATTTGTTCATCACCGACATCACGATTGCGGCACGCCAGTTTAATGCTGCGACGCAATTTTTCGCGGTCAAATGCCTCTAACTTGCCACTGTTTTTGCGCACCATCAGGTCGCGCATCTGGACACGTTCAACGGTTGTAAATTTTGCACCGCATTGATTGCATACGCGACGACGCCGAATAATTGCATCTTCGGTGTCGGGACGTGAATCAGTCACGCGGCTGTCGGTTGAATTACAATATGGACATCTCATACTGGTAAAGAATAGCAATCTATTTTGATGCCCGCAAGTAATATTTGCGTGGGGCAAAAAATTGTGTTTTCGGAAAAATCAAGACATTTATTTAGAAATCAGTGCTTGCTAATAAAAAAAATGGGGACGATTTATGATAAAATAGTATGTGGAAGATGGAGAGATGGAAAAATACCTGAATCAGATTTTGTCTGGTGATTGCATAGAGGTAATGCGCCGCATGCCTGATGCGTCGGTTGATGCCATCTTTGCTGACTGCCCGTATAATTTGCAACTGGGGGCAAAAACACTGTATCGCCCCGAAGACCAGACGGCCGCGCGTGCGGTACGCGACGACTGGGACGCATTTGACAGCCCCGCTGCATATGATGATTTTACGCGCGCATGGATGACAGAATGTAAGCGTATTCTGAAACCAGATGGCGCAATGTGGGTCATTGGCAGTTATCATAATATTTTCCGCGTCGGTGCAATTTTACAGGATTTGGGTTTCTGGATTTTGAATGATATTGTTTGGGTGAAAACGAACCCTATGCCGAATTTCCGTGGCACACGATTTACAAATGCGCACGAAACACTGATTTGGGCGACCCCGCGCAAGACCGGTAAATATACGTTTAATTACGAAACGATGAAGAAACTGAACGGCGGCAAACAGATGCGTTCGGACTGGAATATCAATATCTGTCTGGGGGAAGAGCGTGTCAAAGGCGCAGATGGCAAGAGTTTACATAACACGCAAAAGCCAATGGATTTGTTGCGTCGTGTGATATTGGCATCAACCAAGCAGGGCGATGTAATTCTGGACCCGTTTGTGGGCAGTGGCACAACCGCCGCCGCGGCCAAGGAACTGGGGCGTAATTTTATTGGAATTGACCGTGAAGAAGCGTATGTGACTGCTGCACGGGAACGTGTTGCCGCGGTTAAACCAATTGATTTGACGGACATAGAGGTTGCCGCACCAAAACGGGCAGAGGTTCGCGTTGCGTTCAAAGAATTGCTGGATGCGGGGCTGTTGTACGTTGGCCAGACATTGGTTAGTCCGCGTGGCGAACGCGTAATGATTACGCGTGATGCGCAATTGGTGCATACGCTGTACGGCAAGGCATCTATTCATGTTATGGCGGCACGTTTGCAACACAGTGTCAGTTTCAATGGTTGGGATTATTGGTCGGCGGAAAAACGTGACGGGTCACTGGTGCCAATTGATGAATTGCGCAAATATGTGCGTGATGTAAAACGTGATATGAAAAAAGCCGCCTGATATTTTGGCGGCCTTGATTTTTAGCGTAAATGTGTGCGTTCGTATTCCAATGCTTTGTATGCCATTTCTTCTGCTAAATCAATGTCGAACATTGCGGCGTTGGTTGCGCTTTCAATTGCCTCGTAACGTGCTGAATAATGCTTGCGACGTGCGGCAATCAGTTCTTGTAATTGTTCGCGACGCATTTGCAACCGTTGGTCCAGATTTTCGGTTTTTACGACACTGCTGCGTTTTTCTATCAATTTTTTGAGTTTTTGGGTTTGCAGCACATCGTCGGTTATGCGTTTTATAATTCCGTTCAGCACCACGATTTTGTGTTCGTGACGGGCGTATTCAATCAGGTAAAATCCATTTGTATGCATAATTGTATCCTTAAGAATAATTTTGGTGTAATGTAACACGTAATTGTGTTTTGTCAATAATTTACTGTTTGGTTGTATTTTTGACATATTTACCTATATATCAGATGTATAAATTCGCGAATCGGATTTTTTGTGGTATAATTCAGAGAAATTAAAAGGATATTTTTATGGCATTGATACCAATGGTTATCGAAGAATCACCACGTGGTGAACGTTCGTTTGATATTTATTCGCGCCTGTTGCGCGACCGTATTGTTATGATAAACGGCCAGATTGAACCGGCAATGGCGAACAGTATTGTGGCGCAGTTGTTGTTCTTGGAATCTGAAAATCCAAATGCAGAAATTTCTGTGTACATCAACAGCCCAGGCGGTGATGTTTCTGCGGGTTGGGCAATTATGGATACTATGCAGTATATTAAATCGCCGGTGTCGACCATCGGTATGGGATTGGTTGCGTCAATGGGTTCGGTCTTGTTGGCAGCGGGCGCGCATGGTAAACGCTTTGTTTTGCCAAACACCCAAATTATGATTCATCAACCGTTGGCTGGGGCCGAGGGTCAGATTACCGATATGGAAATCCGCATGACCCAGTATCAAAAGAACAAACAGACATTGATTAAACAGATGGCGGCGTTCACGGGGCGCAGCGAACAAGAACTGTTTGATGCGATGGAACGTGATAATTGGATGAATCCGACCGAGGCCAAAGATTTCGGTCTGATTGATGGTATTTTGGAACGCAAATAATTTTCACCCAAGGGACTTTTTATAATGAGCGACGATAAAAACAACAGCAATCCACCAACCGATAAAGCGCAGGGCGCACAGCAGTTTTGCAGTTTTTGCGGTAAATCCGTGTACGAGGTTAAAAAACTGGTTCGCGGACGCAATGTTTGCATTTGTGATGAATGCATCAACCTGTGCAATGATATCATGGCGGACGACCTGCGGGGCGAGGTTAACAAAGAAGCGGCCAAGTTGCCAACACCGTCCCAGATATATAATTTCTTGAATGAATATATCATTGGTCAAGATGCGGCAAAGCGCACGTTGGCGGTGGCGGTTTATAACCACTATAAACGTCACAGTGTGGCGATGTCGTCAAATGTTGAAATTCAAAAGTCCAATGTTTTGCTGATTGGGCCAACGGGGACGGGTAAAACGTTGTTTGCGCAAACGTTGGCGCGTATTTTGGATGTGCCATTTGCTATTGCTGATGCCACCACTTTGACAGAGGCGGG
>UROD01000059.1 GCA_900549365.1 uncultured Rickettsiales bacterium
CGTGCCGCCGCCACGGGGGTAAAAATCACAGTGCACGTTACCGGCAACCCAGACAGCCAAATCGCACGCGCGTTGTTGGCAATGGAAACATTCAGCGCCAACCGTACGTTCCGCAATACAACAACAAAACAGCGGTAACAAAAAACGGGGAATTTCCCCGTTTTTTATTTCTTTTTATTTTCCAATTTCTTTAATACATCTGTTTTATCTGTGGCTTTTGCTTTCTCTGTACTGGGACACGTTGTTGCACGCGTTTTTAATTTGTACATTGCGCGCACCATATCCATACCACGCTGTAATTGATAATCTTGGGCGTCCTTTTCTTCATCAGACAATTCAACTTCTTCCCCATCATCTGTCTTTTTGTCTGCTTTCTTTTTTGCATTATCATTTTTCAATGCGTTTTTGAAAGAGGCCTCTGAATATAAACTTTCGCGACGTTCAATGGTTTCAATCTTGCTCTGCAAAACCTCTACGTCTGGGGTAATCCCCTCGTTCTGAATAGACCGCCCACTGGGGGTATAATAACGTGCAATAGTAATATGAATCGCCGTGCCATCACCCAATGGCTTTTGCTGTTGCACACTGCCCTTGCCAAAACTTTGCGACCCCATAACCAATGCGCGGCCATTGTCCTGTAATGCGCCCGCAACAATTTCAGACGCCGATGCCGAACCATGATTTATCAGCACAACAATTGGTTTGCCGCCCGTCATATCGCCCGCTTTGGCCATGGCACGTTCAATATCCGCAGCATCTTTACCACGCGTTGACACAATTTCGCCACCGTCCAGAACCGCATCTGCAATATCAATCGCCGCCGTCAGATACCCCCCAGGGTTATTGCGCACATCAATTACATAACCAATAACCTTCTTTTTCTCCAACTTTTCAATCGCATTGCGAAACTCCTTGGCCGTGGTTGCGCCGAAATCAGAAATACGCACATAACCAATTTTTTCCTTTGAATTTTCGTCCATATCCGCAATCGTCTTGTCGTCAAACTTGACGGACTTTACTTTGATAATTGCGCGTTTCAATGTAACATCGCGTGCGTCTTTGCCATCGGACAAGATGGTCAACTTAACCTTTGTCCCTGGGCGACCTTTCATCTTTTTTACCGCCTGATTCAATGTCATATCAAACACCATTTCGCCATCAATACTGGTAATATAGTCGCCGGCCTTGATACCTGCCTTGGCCGCAGGCGTATCGTCAATCGGCGAAATCACGCGAATTGCGCCACGGTCGCTGGTGACCTGAATGCCCAAACCACCAAATTCACCATAAGATTTATCGTTAAATTCTTTCAAATCGTCCGCCGACAGATACGACGAATGCGGGTCCAATGCGCCCAACATACCATTCATTGCCGCTTCCAGCATTTTCTTTTCATCGGCCTCTTCGACAAAACTGTCGCGCGCGACATCAAACACCAGCGCAAATTTTTGCAACTGTTCATAAATCTGTTCATCGGTCAGGTGCACAACTGGTTCTTCTTTCTTTGCCTTGCCGGCGGCGATGGCCGTCATTGGCACAGATAACGCAACCAAGACCAAAAATTTCTTTAACATTTTCGCTTTTCCCCTTGCCTTTTAATACAACAAAAATACCATAGCCCAAAAAAACTGCACTCGCAACACGATTTTTTGACTTTTTATACAGATTTTACCAATTTCATCAACGTCACAATCACTTGACAAAATAATTTTCTGTGCTATATTACCCGTACATGGGTGACCACATGACAAAGACGCAAAATTATAAAATTCGTATCGAAGAAAACCGGCAACAGATAACCAACATGTTATCTGGGGCGGACACGCACAAGCGGTTGAATAACATCAACTGGCTGCGTCACGAATTGTCATACACCGAACCGCGCACATTGTTTTACGTGCCGTCGCGGGAACAGTTGCCCTATCTGGATTACAACAGTATGAAAAATCTGGGGACTGCATATGATTACATCATTGACAACCCCGACACAATTATTGACATTCCTGAAATTTGCAAGTTGCACAGTATGTTATGCGCCGGCACACCGATTCAGGGTGGTCTGTTTCGCAACACGTCCAAGGTTTTGGAACTGTATGTCAACGGCAATCGCATTCATGCGCCCGAATCCACCGAGATTCCATCAAAACTGAACGAAATCGTGTACAAGTTCAATAATCAAAACGAATGTACATTGATGCGCGCATTTAGCGCACACTATGACCTGATTATGTTACAGCCATTTGATGATTTTAACAAACGCACTGCGCGCCTGATTATGAATTGGCTGCTGATTCAAGGTGGCTATCGCCCAATCGTGTTTAACCAGCGTACCGACAAACAGAAATACAAAGATGCCATCGCCGCCAAGGCCGCCGGTGACACGAAAAAATATACTCAATATATGTATTCATGCCTGTTGCGCACACAGAATGAAATAATCAACTTGTTAAAGAAATCGCGGGTGCTGTGATGGTAAAAATAAAAACACTGAATCATGGTCGCGAAACATATGCCGTATATTACGGCGCAGATTTTGTGCTGAAACGCCCACTGCCAAACATGGGGCAAGCGGCCAAAGACGCATGGTTGGCCAAACAACACAAAACACAAATCGCCATTGATCGCATTCGCGCCGCAGACAACCCACTGTACAACGTGCCTGAAATGCGCTTTATCAACGACGAAGAATATCAAATTCTGGAAGAGCGCGCCCCAGGTTACCCATTAAATCGTGATTTGTATCGCAAACTGTCACGTCGTCAGCGTTATGAAATAATAAACAGTTTAGGCAGTTTTCTGGTCGACATGAACGAATCGATGCCTATTGGTGATGTTGAAAATCACAAAATCGCCAGCGAATTAAAATTCAGCCGTCTGGATAACTTTATTGAAACCAAGATGTCAAATTGGTTCACAAAAAATGAGACAATCCAACTGGCGCGCATTCGTGACCAAATCGGCACATTTGAATACCCAACACGCATGGCGTGGTCACATTGCGACCTGAACCCGGGCAACGTTTTGTACGACCCCGAAACCAGCAAATTATCATTCATTGATTTCGCAGAGGCCGGATATCGCTTTATCTATCGTGACATATTTGCATCGTTACAGATTGAATTGAACATATTCAAACAGGTCTATGAAGTATATTGCAAAATGCACGCGAAAAACCTGTGGTCTATGCCCAGCGCGAAAAACGACGCACTGCGCGACATTATGAAATACCGCATAATGGTTGTATGGTTGAAACGCTTTATCAAGGCAGCCGACGATTTGCGCATTAACCCAAAAAACACCAAGAGCGAGAATAATAACCTAGACAAGATTGCGTTTATGCGCGAACAACTGGTCAATTTTCAGAATCTGGAACGCCAGTTCCAAAAGTAAAAGTTCCCCTCCATCGGCCCCCGCAAAATTGATAAATTTCGTGGGTGATTCCTTGGATGGAGTGTCCGCTATGACGGGGTGTCTCGGGGCTACTTCCATGCGCTTGGGATACTGGCGTAATCTGACAAACCTGTAACGCCATAGTACATACGATAAACCTGTGATGATGTCGCTGACGGGAACACATCGTACAGGTATGTCCCATCTGGATTACGTGCCGATTTGCCCGTCAGGCCACTGCAATTATAAAATGTGCTATCAAACATATATTCTGCCGGTGCACCAGACAGATTGCCAAATAAACCCAACGGTATTTCACCCGTCAGACCACTGCAATCGTAAAATGTGTCGTTGAACATATAGCTCGCTGGCGCACCAGATATACCAGCAAACAGTTTTTCTGGTATACTGCCCGTCAAGCCGCTACAACGATAAAATGTGCCTTCGAACATAGAACTGGCTGGCGCGCCAGAAATTCCTGAAAATAGTTTTTCTGGGATACTGCCGGTCAGACCACTGCAACTATTGAATGTGTAGGCGAACATACTTGTGGCCGGTTTACCATATATGCCAGAAAACAGTCCTGCCGGAATACTGCCCGTCAGACTGCTACAACCGAAAAACGTGCTATCAAACATGCTTTTGATCGGAGCACCAGATATTCCTGTAAACAAGTTTTCTGGAATTTCACCAGCCAAATTCTCACAATACATAAACGTCCTGTTAAACCGTGGTTGGCTGCCGTCCGCTAGTGTTGAGAATATCGCACCCAGATTGCCCGAAATGCCGGCTAATTTGTAGTAGTTACTGGCTGAATCGTACGGCTCTTCAAAGCTGATTACCGCAGTCCATTCATCGGTTGAATACGCGGTGGCTTTACCACCGATTTTAATATGGTACGCCGCCGCGGTGGCATATGTATGGCTGATGGTTTGGGCGGTGGTATCATTCTTGGTGATTTTTTCGTATGCACTGCCGTCGCCCCAGTTGACATAAAATGTCCCCGCGGCGGAAATCTTGAAACTATAACTTGTCGTACTGCTGGTCGTGGTCAACTCAAACGGGTATTCCGGTTCTGGTTCAACATACGTACATGCCTTGCCGCCCCACGTTGATGGGATTGACGCGTTATCTTCCAAACACGTGCCGGTGTACATATTGCCGACCTGTAATGATGTTGCCGACGAGAATGCATTATACAAATACGTGCCATCTGGACTCCGTGCTGATTTACCAGTCAGGCCACTGCACCCATTAAATGTATGGGTAAACATATTGTTTTGTAACGTGCCAGATAAATTACCAAATACCCCCAACGGTATTTCACCCGTCAGACCGGAACATCCCCTGAATGTGCCGCCAAACATACTGTATGCAGGCGCGCCAGACAGTTCGCCAAACAACCCTGATGGAATGTTACCTGTCAGACCACTGCATCCATTAAATGTGGCGTCAAACATATATGTAGCAGGTGCACCAGATATATTTCCAAACAGTCCGGACGGTATTGAACCCGTC
>UROD01000060.1 GCA_900549365.1 uncultured Rickettsiales bacterium
ACAATCAATGATGCGGCACAACGTACACTGTATGATGCACTGACTGTACACAGGGCGGGGTGCGGTGTTGCACTGGATATTGAAACAGGTGATATTCTGGCGATGGTATCAACCCCCAGTTTTGACCCGAATAATTTCGGTGCTGATGATGGCGATGAATATATTTCATCGTTGCGCAGCGACCGCGCCAAACCATTTATGAACAAGGTGGTCGAAGGTCTGTATCCCCCAGGGTCAACATTCAAAATTGTTGTTGCGCTGGCGGCACTGGAATCGGGCGCAATTACCCCACGTGAAAAGATTTTCTGTCCAGGGCACTGGGATTATGGTGACCACCGTTATCACTGTTGGGAATCCAAGGGTCACGGATGGGTTGATTTGGCGGGCGCATTACAACATTCATGCGACATATATTTTTATCAGGTGGCGTTACGTATTGGTATTGATGCAATTCGTGAAATGGCGGTCAAATTGGGGTTCACTGAAAAATTTATGGACGATATTATTTCACGCGAAATGACCGGTGTTGTTCCCGACCGTTACTGGAAAGAAAAAAACAAAGGTGCACGCTGGGTACATGGTGATACTGTTATATCCGGTATTGGTCAGGGATTTATTCTGGCCAACTGTATGCAGTTGGCGGTTATGATGGCACGTACGGCATCAAATCGTGTTGTTGTGCCGCGGTTGATTCTGGACGAAAATGCAAAAAATCCGAACTTTGCATCATTGGGATTACAGCAAAAAAATCTGCGCTGTGTGCTGAATGGATTGGAACTGGTTATGAAAAAAGGCGGTACGGCCGCAGGCAGCGCAATCAATGTAAATGGTTCAAAGATGGGTGGCAAAACCGGTACATCACAGGTGCGCAGTATTTCCAAGGCCGAACGCAAAAGTGGTGTTTTAACCAATGAACAGTTAAAATGGGAAATGCGTAACCATGGTCTGTTTGTGGGTTACGCCCCAACAACAAATCCAAAATACGCAATATGCGTTATTACCGAACACAGTGGCGGCAGTGGCAGTGCCGCGCGCACTGCGGCGGCAACAATGCGCGAATTATTAAAGGGCGGAAAATAAAATGGCACGACAAATACGCGTTTCAAATGCCAGTATGATGACATTTTCTGAAAAAATGTCGCGTTTTTCTGTCGCGCTGTTTATTCCAATGTGTTTGGTTTTGGCGACGTCTATTGTTGTGCTGTATTCGGCGGGTGGTGGCGCGTGGCGGCCGTTTGCATTGTCGCAACTGTTAAAAATCTTGCTTGGTTTTGTTGTATTCTTTTTTGCAGCGTTCACTAATATCAAAACATGGATTAAATCTGCGTATATGATTTATGCAATCGCGTTGATTATGATTGTGTTGGTGACGTTTGTGGGCCACACCGGTATGGGCGCGCAACGTTGGTTAAATCTGGGATTTATTCATATTCAGCCGTCTGAATTGATAAAAATTGCATTGGTATTGGCGTTGGCGCGATACTTTGCATGGATGAATTCAGTGGAACTGTCGCAACTAAAAAACTATATCGTGCCAGTTATGATGATGCTGATACCGTTTGGATTGATTGTTATGCAGCCAGATTTAGGTACGGCACTGTCCATGGGTATGATTACCGTCGGAATGTTTTACATTGTTGGCGCGCAAAAGAAATGGTTTATTATCTGTATTGTGTTGGGCCTGATGGCGATGCCGGTTGTGTGGTATGGTGGCCTGCATGATTACCAGCGTGACCGTATTATCACATTTATCAATCCTGACCATGATGCCCAAGGGGCGGGTTATCAAATAAATCAGGCAAAAATTGCATTTGGCAGTGGTGGTCTGACCGGTAAAGGATATTTGAAAGGGTCACAGTCCCAGCAATCATTCCTGCCAGAAAAGCAGACGGATTTTATTTTCACAATGTTGGGCGAAGAATTGGGATTTATCGGCGCATTTGGATTGATTACGGTGTATTCATGGATTATTCTGGTGCTGTTTTGGTGCGCTAAAACCTGTCGAAATAGATTTGGACAACTAATCTGTTTTGGTTTTATGTTGAACTTTTTTATTTATTATTTTATAAATATTTCTATGGTGCTGGGGCTGATGCCAACCGTCGGTGTGCCGTTGCCATTAATGTCATTTGGTGGCAGCAGTTTATTATCACTGATGTTTGGATTTGGTCTGGCCCAGAATGCACATATTCACAAAGACCAACAATTATCTGCCAAAGGGAGTTAGTATTATGAACCTGTTGATTGTGGAATCCCCATCAAAGGCAAAAACGATTGAAAAATATCTGGGGGCGGGCTGGCACGTGATTGCGTCAGTTGGTCATGTTCGTGATTTGGTTCCTGAAAACGGCAGTGTTGATACCGCGCATAATTTCGAAATGAAATGGCAAATTATGGCTGGCAAAGAAAAACAAATCAAACTGATTATCGATGAATTAAAAAAAGCCGATGCAGTTTATTTGGCATCCGACCCTGATCGCGAGGGCGAGGCCATTGCATGGCATATTTTAGATATATTAAAAGCCAAAAAAGTTTTGACTGGTAAGAAAGTTTATCGTGTTGCATTTCACGAAATTACCAAGAAAGCAGTTTTGTCTGCAATTGAAAATCCACGTGAAATTGACCAAAATTTGGTTGATGCATACATGGTGCGTCGTGCGTTGGATTATCTGATTGGTTTTGGTATTTCGCCGTTATTGTGGCGGCGTAATTTGGGTAAATCAGCGGGGCGCGTACAATCAGTTGCGGTAAAACTGGTTGTTGACCGCGAACGCGAAATTGAATCTTTTGTGCCAGTGGAATATTGGTCTTTGACCGCCGCATGCAATGCACATGGCGCAAAATTTAACGCATCGTTGATATCTGAAAATGGTCATAAAATTGAAAAGATGACCATTGGCAACAAAGCACAAATGGACGCGATATTGTCGCATGTTGGTGCGCCTGAAATTGCCGCAACAGTCATTGCAATTGACAAGAAAAAAACATCACGTCGTGCCGCCGCACCATTTACCACCAGCACATTACAGCAAGAGGCCGCGCGCAAATTATATTTCTCGTCCAAGCGAACAATGGCAACAGCGCAAAAACTGTATGAACACGGTTTGATTACATATATGCGTACAGACGCAACAAATTTGTCGGTGGACGCAGTAAATGATATTCGCGCGTACATTGGGCGCACATATGGTGATGCGTTTGTTCCAAAATCACCAAACATTTATGTCACTAAATCCAAAAATGCCCAAGAGGCACACGAGGCAATTCGTCCAACACACTTTGATGATGCGATGCCAAACCTGTCAGGTGACGAAGAGAAATTATACAACCTGATTTGGAAGCGTACAATTGCATGCCAAATGACGAATGCAGAATTTGATAGTATTGCCGCAGATATAGAAAACAATGCACATAGCGCGATTTTCCATGCGGTTGGTTCGACACGTACTTTTGATGGTTTTATGCGCGTGTACACCGAATCACGTGATGATGACGCGGACGCGGCGGAATCAAAATTACCAGCGTTATCTGTGGGTGACGCGGTTATGATTACAGAACTGACCCCTGAACAACACTTTACACAGCCACCCGCACGTTATACCGAAGCGTCACTGGTAAAAAAACTGGAAGAATTAGGTATCGGGCGTCCATCAACATATGCAACAATTATGTCGACCATTGTTGACCGTGGTTATGTTGAACAAGATAAACAGCGCCGTTTTCATCCGACGTCTGGTGGTTGGGTTATTGCGGCATATCTGGCCAAATATTTTGATGAACTGGTTGATGTGAATTTTACCGCAAAAACCGAAGATACATTGGACGATGTATCAAATGGTAAACAAGAAAAGGTTGCGGCATTGCGCGCTTTTTGGACACCAACAGAATCTATGATTGATGGTGCGCGCGGTATTAAAACAACCGAAATTATTGACGAAATCAATCGTGTTATGCACCATCACTTGTTCCCAGATGGTAATGACAAATGTCCAAAATGTGGCGGAAAACTGGGAATAAAATTATCCAAGTTTGGTGCATTTATCGGATGCGAAAATTATCCGACTTGCAATTATACCCAGCGTTTATCAGATGTTCCTGCAACACAATCAGATGAATCAAACACATCTGCAAAAACTGTTGCAAATAATAATATTGATTTGGGTGATGGTATTTCATTCCGCGTGGGACGCTTTGGCCCATATGTGACAAATGGTCAAAAAAACGCTGCGGCAAAAAATTACACGGCTGATTCTATTACGCTGGACATTGCGCGTGAATTATTGGCGGGCGGGCCCAAGAAAGCAGACCCCGTTGAACTGGGCAAAAATCCAACAACAGATAAAATGATTTATTATTATCCAACGGGACGTTATGGTGCATACATTTCATCAAACAAGGTAAATGTTTCTGTAAAAGAACAACCTGATTTAGAAACCGCGATTGATTTAATAAATAACAAAAAACCATCAACACGGTTTCGCAGAAAAACAAAATAATGGCAAATTACGATAAAAATTTTACCGATGAATTACGTACACGTCTGTCAATCGTGGATGTGGTGTCGCGTCGTGTGCCATTGACAAAGAAAGGACAAAATTATTGGGGTTGTTGCCCATTTCATAATGAAAAGACACCCAGTTTTTCTGTGAACGAAGACAAAGGTTTTTATCACTGTTTTGGGTGTGGGGAACACGGCGATATTATTTCTTTTACTATGAAATCTGAAAATGTCGGTTTTGTTGATGCTATAAAAGAACTGGCAGATATGGCGGG
>UROD01000061.1 GCA_900549365.1 uncultured Rickettsiales bacterium
GGCCAGTGGTACTTGTGCGGTGGGCTATGCCAAGGCGGCACACAGTGTGACGTATGGCAACACATCGTCATGCGCGGCATGTACGGGCACAACGTATGCTGAAAACACAGGTCAGGCATCATGTACCGCGTGTCCAACCCAGAGTGGTGTTACAAACATCAATTATTGGATTAGTACCGGCACACACACAGATGCCAAGGGTTGCTATGGGTTCTATAACGATGTGGCGTTGAACAATGGCAGTGTGGCGCGTATACAGTGTTTCTGGGATAAAACCAAGAGCCAGTATGATACCAGCTGTGGTGCGATGAAAGACGGTCTGAAATGTAATGCTGCGTATTACAATGCGATTCTGGAAAGCAGTCCAACAAACAATGCAGCGTACTATACAGACAAGGCATCTGTGATTGCAAAAGCGTGCACCAGTGTTGGCAAGGGGTATTGGTCGCCAGCAGATGTTTATACGCGTACACAATGCCCAGCGGGGTATCGTGATGGTACAGCTGGGGTAAGTGAAGCACAGTGCACTATGAATGTTGCGGGTGGTAAATATGTGGCGAAAGCAAATGAATCCGCAGCCAGTGGTACTTGTGCGGCGGGCTATGCCAAGGCGGCACACAGTGTGACGTACGGTAACACATCGTCATGCGCAGCATGTACGGGCGCAACATATGCGGCCAGCACCGGTCAGGCATCGTGCACAACATGTCCAACGGCCAAGACATATGCATCTGCGGTGAAGTCATATGGGTACTGGAACAATGGCAAAGACGGCGACCATACAATCAGTGACGGTTGCTATGCGACCATGACGGGTACACTGAGCAATGGTTCGTTGACAGAACATGGATGCTATCTGGGCACGGATGGTGACTATGGTAATGGTGGTGGTAAACGCTGCTATGTACATCAGGATAACTTGAAGTGCAACGCGGGTTACTATGCATCCACCCTGTCAAATGGTTATGTGTGGAATAATACACGTGCAGGATTGTTGGGCAATACTTGCGTCGGTGTTGGCGCGGGTTATTACTCGGCAGCGAATATTCTGACGCGCAATCAGTGCCCAACCGGATTGACCACGATTGGTTATGGCGCGGGTGCGGACGAAGTGACGGATTGCGGACGAATCTTGCACTTTGGTAACGACAAGTTATATCTGCGCAGTGGTAAAAAGACCACACCGTCGCTGAATGTCAAGATTGGTGATACCACATACTATGGCAACATGACCGCCGGCACAGGCAAAGGTAAGTTGCGGTTAAAGAGTGGAACAACCACATATTCGGTTCACGATGACAGCATGTAAAAAAAAACGGGGCGGTTGCCCCGTTTTTTAGAGCATAGATAATAGAGAATAGATAATAGATAATAGATAATAGATAATAGATATTGTGCGCCATCGGCGCACTTTTTTATTCACTGGATTGCTTCGTCATTTCATTCCTCGCAATGACAGAGATTCTAGCTCGTGTGGTGACTGCGGACTTTCGCCCTTGTTATATTTATTTGTCTTGTACTGCTAGCACCCTTGTCATTGCGAGCGCAGCGCGGCAATCCAGTAAGTAATGCTATGTGCAAATTTTTGTGATACAATAACATGCGTTATGCAATACAGATTTTTTGTTTATATAATGGCAAGTGCACGTAATGGCACACTGTATGTTGGTGTCACCAATGACATTGTGCGTCGTGTACATGAACACAAAAATAAAACATTTCCTGACTCTTTTACTGCAAAATATAATTGCCACATGTTGGTATATTACGAAGATTATAAATACGTAAATGATGCACTGAGACGAGAAAAGAAACTGAAAGCCGGCAGTCGTGAACAAAAAATAATACTAATTGAATCAATAAATCCTGATTGGTTGGATTTAGCGGAACAACCTATGTTTGGTTTTTGAAAATAAGTGTCCGCCGTTAGCGGACAAACATTATCAACTGGATTGCCACGCGTCGCTACGCTCGCTCGCAATGACAAAAGAACTAGACGTGCAGAAAAAACACAGATTACAACAAGAACAAAACACACGTGCCAGCGACACATACAAAACAGCAGTTTCAATAAAATGCACTGCTAGCACCCCTGTCATTGCGAGCGTAGCGTGGCAATCCAGTCAGTAGAGCCGCGCCATCTGGCGCACATCTATTATCTATTATCTAAAAAATGCGCCGATGGCGCATTTTTTATTTGGTTTTTGATAAAATCTTTTTTATTTCAGTACTGCAAATATCAGGCGTGCGGGGTAAATACACAACCCGACAAATATCATTCAGGTCATCAAATTTGCCACGCCAATCATCGCCCATCACAAAAATATCGGCATGATATTTCAGAATATCATCACGCTTTTGCTGCCAATTATTTTCTGGGAAAATCAGGTCAACGTATTTCACACCCGACAAAATCTGTTTGCGCTGTTCATATGGCAAACATGTCTGCTTGCCCTTTATCGCATTGAACGCATCGGTGGACAAACCCACGCCCAACCAGTCGCCCATCGCACGCGCGCGCTGTAACAGCAACATATGTGCCCAATGGAAAGTATCAAATGTGCCGTACGT
This sequence comes from uncultured Rickettsiales bacterium, assembly GCA_900549365.1. GTDB lineage: Bacteria > Pseudomonadota > Alphaproteobacteria > Rs-D84 > Rs-D84 > Enterousia. Next base: position 2,572 of record UROD01000061.1, read on the forward strand.
TATAATGCGTGTCATTTTGTCTCAATCCCCAAAAATTCGCGCACACGAACCAGTTCTTCGTACGTGAATGCCGGACTGGCATGTCGTGCAAAGTCGGGTCTAAATTCGCCCCAGTCCCCGAATCGCGTGGTCAATACCGCATCAACATTGTTTGGCGCGGGGAATTTTTTGCCACAAAATTCAATTTCGCCAAACGGGAACACCCATTCGTGACGGAATGGTTTGTTATGGAAAAAGTGCACCGCACGTTCTGGAAATGTTTGCCAATCAATTCCTTCGAATACATCGCCATTGGCAACGTCGGGGGCATTGTCGTGCATAATCATATCGTTGATGATTGTCGGGTAATCAGTATACGTTGATTGCACCACGGCATCAGGATTGATTTCCAACAGTTTTTTGTCGGCCTCCATCTGGCGGGCGGTTTCCATTGCGCGCCAGTAATCATTTGTGAACGCGTCACGCTGGTCATCCGTCTGCATACGCGTGTAATAATAATCCCACGGGAACAGGTCGATACAAACACGGGGCGTCACCAAGACCTTGAAAATACCGCCGGACATACCCCACGATGTAAAGATTCCACTGTCCACTGTACCATCGGCAAATTTTTCAGACAACAGGGCAACCGCGCGATTGAAATCATCGCGCATCAGACACAAATCAATATCGTCATCCCATGGAATAAATGTACCACCACGCGCCGCACCCAACAGCGTGCCATAGCCCAACATATACTTGATGCCAGCATCACGGAATATACCGTCCAGAATTTCCAACAGGCGCAGACAGCCATCTTGCTTTAATTTCAAATGCCCCGTTGCGGGCGCGCATTTTTCCAATGCATCACCATGCAACGCGTACAAACGCGTCATGTGATTTTTCAACATAACGACAGATTGACTGAGAGAGTTTAACTTCGTATCGGTTGCCTGATAAAATCGGGAAACGTATGCAAATAAATCTGCAACTGTCGGTTCCGCCATAATTCAATTACCCCGCATAGGAACATTCGCTGTCCCAAATAAAGAACCCGTTGTCGTTGCAATATGCACCATCGGAACCACCATAAAAACGTGGAATCTTGCATCCGGAACTCGATCTATTCGAACCAGCCTTGGAATTGCCCGACTGTAATATTGTTGTACAGGTATAAAAACTGCCCGAACCACCAATTGCCTTTTTATACGATGAATCTGGGCACTTGTTGCAATCAAATTCTGCAACTCTGCAATCGGTTGGATTACCATAAAAACCATCATTACATGATACACTGGTACAAGAAGAACAATAATAATATTGACTTCCACCTTCGGCTTGGAATTCGCAATTCGTACCACCTACGATTGTCCCATTGTTGTAATCAAAGGTTCCATTCATACTCGAACCACGCAACTCCCAACCAGACGCCGTACAATCATACTGCTTGCCATTATACAATTCGGACTCTGTACCAATTGGGAAAATATAGCTCGTTTCGGACGCGTCTTGCCAACGACAAGAAAAATTCCCATGTTCATCATTAGTATCTTCCACGAAACCGGCCCACCATTCGTTCCAAGTATTTGTATCCTCAAAATCAGATGCAGTTTGGGGTGAACAGGCCGCACATGGCACTTCGTCAGCGGTATTACCGATATGTGCCCAGTGGCCATTGGCGTCATCCAATTTCACAGCCGATGCTGTACTGGTATAACCCAATGCCATGGTCGCAATAACAAAATACATATGTCTTGATTTAATCATTGTTTTTATAACTCTCTCTGTCTGTATTCTTATTCCCCGAAACGCCCAAAGTGCGCGCCTTGTAATTTATATCAGGCAAATTATAACCGATTGCGCCCCACCCCGTCAACAAGTTTTGTGCCCCCACCATCAAAATGTGCGGTGCACACACTGCCTAGTTCCTATTTTACTGGATTGCCACGCCATTCGGCGTACTTTTTTATTCACTGGATTGCTTCGTCATTTCATTCCTCGCAATGACAATGTTTCTAGCACGTAGCAAGTTCCCCTCCGGTGGAGGGGTGTCCGCTAGGACGGGGTGGTCTTTTGGTATTTGAATAACATGTATTCTAGAAACTTAGTCCCCCCTGTCATTGCGAGCGTAGCGTGGCAATCCAGTCAGTAGAGCCGCGCCTATGGCGC
>UROD01000062.1 GCA_900549365.1 uncultured Rickettsiales bacterium
CCGCCGGCACTGGTAGGGTTGTGGACCCCTGGAATTGGGGTGGCGGTGGCATTGTTGTTTATATGCAACATCAGCATCACTAATACGGCGATGGTAAAACTGTGTTTCATTTGTTCTTTCTCCTGTCTTTTGCGTTTTTCAAACGAAAAACCACCAACTTTTGGTGGTCAGGAGGTTGAGAACAATCATAAGAATTGTGCCGCGTATTGGATATTTCGCGCGCCCTCCTGACACAAATATCAGGAGTTTATTTTTTCATCACGATGTTAAAAGAGACATATTCCGCCCCATTTTTCCCGTGACGCTTATGAACAGGTTCTCACACCTCATCAATGGAACACCCATTGACAATGAGTATTTTACGTGACAGCGTTAATAAAAACAAGTATAAAAAACATGTTATGTTGTTTTTTTATGATTATGTAAAAACTATATCATATTTTACTGTTTGGTGGGGCTGTCGGAAATATTCCAAGTCGCGGTAAAACGCCCCGTGTTTTTGTCTGTTTTTGTATATTGTGTTGGGCAGAAAACAGTACACAAAGTTTGGCTTTTATGGTAATATTCCATTAAAAGTGGAGAGGTGTAAGTTACTTACATGTCTTGGTTAGCAAAAATCACAGTGGGGGTTGGCTGTTTGGCATGCATTTGCGTGCCTGTATTTTGTGACTTGGTCAACAAAAACACCGTGTTTTCAATACGAAAACTTGTCCTGCTGGGGGCGATTGTTTTATGTGCGATTATTGTTGGGCACACAGACAACGCGCATGCGGCAATTGCGTCGCGTGATTATGTTGCACAGGTTTCTGAAACCAAGGAATCATTGAGTAATAAAACAGATACCATAGATGAAACATCTACGACTGCACAATACCCCAGTGCAAAGAGTGTGTATGACGGTTTATCTTATCGTGTTGATACCCGTAATGGCACAGAACAAACGTTGGCGGGGAAATACACGGTTTCTGGGGAATTTGTTGTACCAGATCAACCGTTGCCGGCACTGAAAGCAATACCGGAGACAGAATAACATGCGGCGCATAATCAAGGGATTTTTATGTGCGTTGTGTTTGATATTTATAAATTCGTCTGGATTTGCAAATGATGTTGCCACCAGTAAATCACCGATTGTAAATATAAAATATATTCACGATTTAATAGAACAAGAATGGGCAGTCAGAATCCCATATAACCCAGAATTAAAAAATCCGCTGGTGGCGGCAAATATGAAATACTTGTTGACCGCGGTTGATTCTGCAAATAGTTATTTAGGCACAAAAAGCCAATACGGCGAGAGTGAATATGCGACAAATCGTGCCGCCAGTGTAAATGTTTCTGTTGATGCGGTGCGTAATTTGGTGGTTTTGTCGCGGCATTATTTTACTGTGACGACAACCAGTGATACAGCGGATTTTAATTTTAGAATAACGGCGGCGGGTAAATTTTTTGTTGATTGGGGTGATGGCCAGATTGAAAATGTAACCAAATATGATACCGATACTGCAAAAACAATAGCGCACACGTATGCTGCCCCAGGGGTATATGAAATTCGTATTGGTGGGGTGGCAACCGCATATGCTACAGCAAATGGTCGCAATAATTCAATTTCGTTTGAATCTAATAAGAATCTGGCGGGTGTTTCTGGCAGTATAGGGCAGGTGTTCCCAAACATCGGTACGGATATGCCTGTTTTTTATAGATTGTTTCACCAATGTTCTAATTTCCAAGGAAGCATCCCCAAGGAATTGTTTGTTGGGATTAATGGTGCGCCTGTAAAAGGTATGTTTCAGGACGTGTTTAATCATTGTATCAATTTAACTGGGGAAATTCCGCCAGATTTGTTTGCAGGGATTCGTGGCGCGCCCGCCGAGAGTATGTTTCGATCTACGTTTGCGAATTGTCTGAATTTGCGTGGCACTATTCCAGGAACGTTGTTTTCCGGAATTGTTGGCGCGCCCGCACCGTATATGTTTCGCTATACCTTTGCCAGCAGTGGTAAATTTACAAAAATAGGAACAGGGCTGTTTTCGGGAATTTCGGGTGCGCCTGCGGCTGATATGTATCTGGGGACTTTTTATAATAATTATAGTTTGAAGGGCGAAATTCCTGTCGGGCTGTTTGGTAATATATCTGGGCCGATGGCATCGCATATGTTTGATACAACGTTTTATCGTTGCCGTAATTTAACGGGGCCATCGGCGCGCAATCCTGATGGTGTTCCGCTGTATCAGCAATTCCCGAATGCAACAGCAACCCAAGTTAGTTTGATGTATTCTGGGGCTGAAAAGTTATCTGACTATGCAGATATTCCAGAGGCATGGCGGTAAACAAAACGCGCCCAACAAATAATTTTGTTGGGCGCGTTTTGTTTTATAACGCAATATCCCACGTTGTCCCAGATGGGGAATCCATCAATGTAACCCCGCGCGTCAGCAATTCGCCACGAATCGCATCGGCGGTGGCGTAATCACGCGCGGCCTTGGCGGCGGCACGTGCGTCAATTTTTGCCTGAATTTCGTCCGCGCTGATGTTGTTTTGTGTTAAAATGCGTTGGCGGGCGTCGGCAATGTATTGGGCTGCATCGCGTTGCAAGATATTAAACACACCGAACAGTTCAATAATTTTTTCTGTAATTGTTTTCAAATCGTATTCAGTATGTTTCTTTGCCAGTTCTGCGGAAACGAAATCAAACCATTGGAATGCGGCAACGATTACACCATATGTGTTAAAGTTGTCGTCCATTGCCGTACGAAATTCATCTGTAATCTGTTGCGTTTTTTCGGCCGTTTTGTCCGCGTTCGTATCCGGATATTCGCGTGCGCGCGCCGCGTTTATAACCGAATACATTTTATATACGTGACGCATGGCGTTCGGGAAAAACGTGTCTGTGATATCGATGTCATTAGAGTACATATTGTTCAACAACGCAAAACGAATAACATCGGAATCATATTGTGCCAAAACATCTTGTAACAATATGCCGTTGTTTAACGATTTGCTCATTTTTTGGCCGTTCACCTTGACCAAGCCGCAGTGCACCCAATAATTTGCGAATGTTTTGCCGGTGACAGATTCTGTTTGGGCAATTTCATTTTCGTGGTGTGGGAACACTAAATCGCGCCCACCACCGTGAATATCAATTTGTTCACCCAGATATTTCATATTCATCGCACTGCATTCAATGTGCCAGCCAGGGCGACCGCGTCCCCATGGGGAATCCCAATAAATTTCATCTGGTTTTGCAGATTTCCACAGGGCAAAGTCCGCTTCGTCCAATTTTCCGGGTTCAATGTCTTTGCGTACGCCAATTTCATTTTTGTTGGTTTGAATGTGCGATAATTTTCCATAATCTGGGAAAGACGACAGTTTGAAATACACGTCGCCAAATTCCGAAACGTACGCGTGTCCAGAATCAATCAGTTTTTGCACAAATGCAATAATGTCATCTATGCACTGGGTCGCACGCGCCATCACGGTTGGGCGGTTGTTGCCCAGTGCGTCCATTTCTGCGTCTGTTTTGGCCATATAGCGTTCAGCAAAACTGATTGGATTTTCGCCAATTTTGTTCGCGTTGGCAATAATCTTGTCGTCCACATCGGTATAGTTGCGAACGTATTTTACATTATAACCCAAATATGCGAAATAGCGCGTAATGACGTCGAATACCACGGATTGATATGCGTGCCCGATATGTGCATCGGCCGACACAGTAATACCACATGCATACATTTTCACCGCCCCTGGGGTCAACGGGACAAATTCTTGTTTCTGGCGTGTCATAACGTTATAAATTTTCAGTGTCATAGTGCGCTTCCTTTGCTGTTCATATTAAGAAAATGTTAGTAAATAGTTGGATTTTTTGCAAACGAAATAATGCCTGTCTGCACGGCGAATCTTAGCGACAACAACAAAAAGTCATAAATTTAATTGTCATATCAGAATAATGCAATTCTGGCGGAGCGTATAGGACTCGAACCTATGGACCGCGAAAAAACGGTCACAGATTAGCAATCTGCTGCATTACCACTCTGCCAACGCTCCGCGTGGTTGCATGGGCGATTGTACAGAATGTCGCACCTGAAATCAAGTCCAAAATATTTTGCGGTGCTTTATTTGCCCCATTGTTGGCTGATTGTGTATTCGGCGGCCAATGGGACAGATATTTTCGCAACATTTTCCATTGCAGATTCAATTTGTTTGGCAAATTGTTCGGCCACATCCGCATCACATTCAAACACCATTTCGTCGTGAACCTGCATAATCATTTTGATTTTATCGGCGTTTGGTTGCATCAATGTTTTATCAATTTCAACCATTGCACGACGCATCAGGTCGGCCTCGAACCCTTGGATTGGGGCGTTGACCGCGGCGCGCATCGCATACGCGCGCAGGCGGGGATTGCGAACCTCTGGCAATTCGATGCGGCGACCCCATGGGGTATAGACGCATGCGTTTGCCATTGCGAAATCTTTGGTGTTTTGAATGTATTCGCCAATTTCTGGCAGACCCGCCATATATGTGTTTATCAATTCAGCGGCGGCGGCGCGCGATATACCCAGTTGACCCGACAGCCCAAATGACGATATGCCATATATGATTGAAAAGTTCACGGTTTTTGCCGCGCGGCGCATTTCGCGTGGCACAGGCGCGTCAGACGCAAGTCCGAATATTTTTCG
>UROD01000063.1 GCA_900549365.1 uncultured Rickettsiales bacterium
CACGGCCAGCACGCGTGTCGCGCGCCTGTTTGGGGCGCGTACGTCGGGGCATATTGGCACGCTTGACCCAATGGCGTCGGGTGTGTTGCCAATTGCGATTGGCGCGGCAACCAAAATGATACCTTTTGTCGAAGATGCACATGAAAATATCAAAGAATACCTGTTTTCTATGCGTTTTGGTATCGCCACAGACACATTGGACATCACAGGGCGCGAAACTGTGCGTAATGATTTTACGCCAACGACAAATGCTGTTTTGAACGCGTTGCCGCAATTCATAGGGGAAATTTCCCAAATTCCGCCAACATACAGTGCGGTACATATTTCAGGGCGTCGTGCGTATGAATTGGCGCGTGGGGGTATCGATGCCGCGCCCGCGGCGCGTACGGTGCATGTATATGCGCTGGAATTTCTGGGACGCGACGGGTCTGATTGGAATTTTCGCCTGCGGTGCAGTCGTGGGACATATGTCCGTGCATTAGTGCGTGATATTGCGCGGGCGGTTGGGGCTGTCGCCACAACAACGATGATACGCCGTACCCAATCTGGCGGTTTTGATATAAAAAATGCGGTGACACTTGATTTTCTGGAAAAACTGGTCAATAATGGCACAGATATCAAGGCATTCTTGAAATCACCAGACCATGGACTGGGGGACATTCCGGTTGTGTGTCTGGACGATAAATCGGCCGCGCTGTACCAGAACGGCGGATTTATTCAAGTGGGTGGTGCGTCTGGTCTGCGTCGCGTTTATTCTGGTGATATGTTCATTGGAATAGGGCAAATTGACGATACTGGAATGCTGCGCCCAAAACGAACAATTTAACGACAAACAAAGGAAAACATAATGTCCGTTACAAAAGAAAAAAAGAGCGAATTAATCGCCGCTTTCAAAACAACTGAAAAAGACAATGGTGGCTCTGCTGCCTCTCAGGTTGCTGTTTTGACAGAACGTATTCGCAATTTGACCCAGCACATGAAAGAAAACCACAAAGACGAACACTCTAAACGTGGTTTGTTGTTGATGGTAAACCGTCGCAAAAAATTGTTGGCGTACATCAAAAAGAACAGTGCTGCTGAATACGAAGAACTGATTAAAAAATTAGGTCTGCGTAAATAATCGAATCCCGCCCTGTGGCGGGATTTTTATTGCATTGATGCAAATATCTTTTATAATCAATCGGTGCGAAGGGGAAATTGTTCATTCTTGCATTTTGCGCAAATGCAAAAACGAATGATTTTTCTTCGCATTGAATAACAAACTTACAAACAAATGGAGAAAAAATAATGTTGTTTGGTTTATTTGACAAAGGTGAACACACACATTTGAATAATCCTGTTGTGGTCGAAGTACCATACGGTGACGAAGTGTTGCGTCTGGAAACAGGCCGCATGGCGAAACAGGCAAATGGTGCTGTTTTGGCAACAATGGGTGGCACAATGGTGCTGGCAACTGTTTGCGCAGAAAAGACAGCGGTCGAAGGTCAGGATTTCTTTCCGTTGACTGTTGACTATCAGGAAAAATTTGCATCTGCGGGTCGTATCCCAGGGTCACGCGACAGACGTGAAGGCAAGGCATCAACCGCTGAAACATTGATTGCGCGTTTGATTGATCGCCCGATTCGTCCATTGTTCCCAGAAACATTCAAGAACAAGGTTCAAATTATCGCACAGACATTTTCGTATGATAAAAAGAACCAGCCAGATATCTTGGCTATGATTGCGTCGTCTGCGGCATTGGCATTGTCTGGTGTTCCATTTGCAGGCCCAATTGGTGCCGCGCGTGTTGGGTATATGGACGGCAAATATATCTTGAATCCATCGAAAAAAGTTACCGAAGATTCAGAAATGGATTTGGTCGTTGCGGCAACCAAAGACGGTGTTTTGATGGTTGAATCTGAAATTGGCGAATTGGATGAAAAGACAACATTGGGTGCGGTTAAATTTGGTTTTGATGCGCAACAGGTTGTAATTCAGGCAATCAACGAATTGACCGAAAAATGCGGCAAAGAGCGTTGGGCAACACCTGAAAAGTCCGCAGAATATGTTGCAATGGAATCTGATTTTGAACGTTTTGCTGGCGATATTGAAAGCGCATTGCAAATCAAGGAAAAGTTGGTTCGTTTGGATACATTGGCAAATGTTCACACTGCGGCCAAGGCACGCATCCCAGAATTGTTCCCAGAAACAACAACTGCGACATCTACGCTGGAATCGTTTGCCGATGAAATTGTTGAAAACATCACGGCGCGTATTATGCGCAGCAACATCTTGGCGGGCAAACCACGTATTGATGGTCGTGATACAAAAACTGTACGTCCAATCGAAATTGAATTGGGTGTATTGCCACGCGCACATGGTTCGGCCTTGTTCACACGTGGCGAAACACAGGCATTGGTGTCGTTGACACTGGGTGGCGGCAAAGATGCACTGCCATTGGAATCTTTGGACGGTACCGAAGAACGCGACTTTATCTTGAACTATAATTTCCCAGGGTATTCCGTGGGCGAGGCCAAAGGTCTGAAATCCCCAGGGCGTCGTGAATTGGGTCATGGTAATTTGGCATGGCGTGCATTGCACCCAATGGTGCCAAGTCGTGAAAAATTCGACTATGTAATTCGCGTTGTGTCTGATATTTTGGAATCCAACGGTTCATCGTCAATGGCGACAACATGTGGCGCAACATTGGCAATGATGGACGGCGGTGTTCCATTGACACGTCCTGTTGCGGGTATCGCTATGGGCCTGATAAAAGAGGGCGATGATTATGCAATCTTGACCGATATTTTGGGCGACGAAGATCACTTGGGCGATATGGATTTCAAGGTAACAGGTACTGATCACGGTATTACTGCGTTGCAGATGGATATCAAAATCACATCTATTACATTTGAAATCATGGAAAAAGCATTGGCGCAGGCAAAAGACGGCCGTATGCATATCTTGGGCAAAATTGAAAAAGCAATCAAAGCCCCACGCGACCATGTGTCTGAATATGCCCCACAGGCGTACACCATGAAAATCAATCCAGACAAGGTTCGTGATGTTATTGGCAAGGGTGGCAGTGTAATTCAGGCATTGACACGCGAAACCAATACCCAGATTGATTTAGAAGATGATGGTACAATCAAAATCATGGCTACAACCAAAGAAGATGCCGATGACGCCATCGCGCGTATCAAAGAAATCGTTGCCGAACCAGAGGTTGGCATGATTTACGAAGGCACAGTATCAGGGGTCAAAGATTTTGGTCTGTTCGTAAAAATCTTGAACGGCTTTGAATCTATGGTTCATATTTCTGAAATCACTGGCGAACGTATTGCCAAGATAGAAGACACCAAGATTCACGAAGGTGACAAGGTCTATGTTCGTTATCTGGGCGCGGATAAGCGTGGCAAAACACGTATGTCCATGGTCGGTATCGATCAGAAAACAGGTCGCGAAATCGCTGACTAATATATGGTTGTTTGCGCTCCTGAAATATGGGGCGCATTCAGTACGCGGGGGGAATAAAAATGGATATGGAAAATTTAATGGCACAGGCCGCCGAATTACAAAATAAAGTATCGGCCGCACAGGAAAAATTGGGTTCTATGCGTATCAGTGGCGTTGCTGAAAATGGCGCATGCGTGGTCAGTATATCTGGCAAATACGATATGCTGGGGATTTCTATTCGTCCCGATATGGTATCACGTGGCACAGACGGAATTGCACGTCTGGTTATGACGGCATATAACGATGCCAAGGCCAAGGCCGACGCCGTAATTGACGAAGTTATGGGCGAAGCCACCGCGGGTATGCCGATGCCAGAATAAAAAAACTGGACAAACGCAAAAAAATCATTTATGATTTGCCGGCTTTGGATGTTTAGCTCAGTTGATTAGAGCATCTCGTTTACACCGAGAGGGTCGGGGGTTTGAGTCCCTCAACATCCACCAAAAATTCAACCGCCACCCGTGGCGGTTTAATTTTTGGCTTGGGGTTGCGGACGAAAATTTGTATATGAAAACAAGCGTAGCGCAGTTTGAATAAGTACAAATTTGCGCACAGGTGTGCGAAAGCACACCGAGCGAAACATTACCCGTGACGGGGGTTTGAACCGCAGTGCAAAGGCGGAATAACGCCGGTCGCCGAATGGCGATTGCACCAGGTCGGTGCGCGTATGCGCACCA
>UROD01000064.1 GCA_900549365.1 uncultured Rickettsiales bacterium
TCTATTCTCTATTATCTATGCTCTAATAAAAATCCGCCCCAAGTGGGGCGGGATTTTTAACCAATCAATTTCTGCCAGAATGTGGCTTTCTTTTGTTGTTTTTTGCGTTTACGACGTGGGGCATTCATGGTCGTCTTTTTTGCATCCATGTGCTGGGCGTCTTTCTTTTTCGCATCAGTTGATGGTGCGTATGCGTCCAACAAATCTTCGGTTTTGTTGGTTTCTGGTGCAACACGTTGAATTGCATATTGGTCAATGTTCATCATGCTGTCGTCGCCAACAATGACGATTTCTGTTTCAAATTCAGATTCCATTGACGCCAGTTCCGCACGCTTGTGATTCAACAGGTAAATCGCCACATCGGTTGGAACGGTCATAATGATTTTCTGGGCACTTTTCGCCAGCAATTTTTCTTGCAGATGGCGGAACATAATCAGTGCCGCGGTCTGGATTGATGGTACGACGCCCGCGCCCAAACAGTGTGGGCATTGGACATACGATGTTTCAATGAAACTGCTGCGCAGACGCTGGCGCGACAGCATCAATACGCCAAACGTATTGATTTTTGCAACCTGTGTGCGGGCGCGGTCACGCTTCATAACCTCGCGCATTTTCATTTCCAATTTGCGGTTGTTACGTTCTTCTTCCATATCGATAAAGTCAATTGCAACAATACCCGCCAAATCACGCAGACGCAATTGCAATGCAATTTCTTCGGCGGCCTCTAAATTAGTGTTCAGTGCGGTTTGTTCAATATCTTTTTCTTTTATCGCGCGGGACGAATTGACGTCGATTGTAACCATTGCTTCGGTCTGGTTGATAACCAGTGACCCGCCTGATGGCAACTGAACATATGGGCCATGCAACCCTTCCAGTTGTTTTTCAACGCCGGCCTTGACCATCAGTGGAACGGCGACGTCCTTGTACTGAACCAACTGTTTGCGTGGCGCGCGGCCATACATCTGTTGAAAATACATTTTGGCGGCATCGTATGCTTCTTCGCCTTGGATAACCAGAACATCGTCTTTGTCCGCCAAGAAATCACGAACAACACGACGCAACAGGGAATCTTCGGTATGAATGGTGACCGGTGCAACCGATTCCAATGTGGTTTTGCGGATTTCATTCCACAGATTTACCAGGTAATCATAGTCCGCCGCGATAGACGTCGCGTCCGCACCCATTGCCGCGGTGCGCAGAACAACGGTCATACCCTTTGGAATTTTCAGTGCATGCAAGATTTCACGCAAACGTGCGCGTTCGGCCTTGTCTGAAATTTTCTTGGAAATACCATAACTGTTGCGCTTGCGTGAATTTGGCATCAGAACAGCAAAACGACCCGCCAATGACAGATACGTCGTCATAGACGCACCTTTTTGGCCGCGTTCTTCTTTGACGCCCTGAATCAGCAAAATCTGCTTTGGTTTAATAACGTCTTGAATTTTGAACTCATGAGCGCGTTTAATAAATTCCTTGTTATCTTCGCCAGCACTGTGGTCGTCGTATTCGGCAACCTCATCATTTTCATCATCTGGGTCATCGTCGTCATCAACGATGTTTGCATGTGCCAATTCCAACAGTTTCTTTTTCTGTTCTGGCGATACCTGATAATAATCTGGGTGAATTTCAGAAAACGGCAAAAATCCATTTTTGCCCGTGCCATAGTCCACGAATGCCGCCTGCAAAGATGGCTCTACGCGAATAACCTTGGCTAAATATATATTTCCCTTTATTTGGGGTTTTGTTGTTGTTTCAACATCAAAATCAGAAACACGGTTTGTGGCAGAATCCACCACTACCACGCGTGTTTCCTCTGGGTGGACGGCGTCCACATAAATCTTTTTTGACATTTAATAATCCTTTTGTTGCGGGTTCGTATGCAACGGATACAGACCGTCCCTGTGGGGCGTCCCAGCCCATGCCAAGGGAAAGCACCATGTAAACCAATGGCGCACAACAGAATGTATAAAACAGTGATAATACAAACACTTCATATACCCCATTGTCATACGACAGGTACCAGCATAACATGCCCACCCCCCGTATGGCAAGGTATTTATTTTTTAGTGCGTTTTATATTTTTTATTTTGGCAGGAATCTGGGAAATTTTCTCGCGCGCTTCGTTTGCCCAACGTTTCATACGTGCACGCAACCAGCGTTCGTATATAAAGAATAACCCCCCAACGCCAATCAGCGGTAAAACGTAATAAATAATTCTGTACGCCAACAGTGCCCCGAAAATGTTCGCTTTGTCAATCCCATCGGGCAACGCCAACAGGAAAACGCTTTCAAATACGCCGATGCCCCCTGGAACTTGGCTGAATACACCGGTGGTTTGGGCAATAACGAACAGGCCGATATATGTCCCAAACGGAATGTCCACAAACGGAATCAGACAGCAATACAGCACCAACCCAGCCAGAACACTGTCCGTAATGCCCAGCAGCATCTGCATCCATGCCATTTTAGTAGATGGAATCTGGAATTTTAATTGGCCAATTTTGATATGTTTGCCGTGAAACAGTAATGTCATCGCGAAATACGCCATCAACGCCGCCGCGCAAAATACGAACAGCGCATTCAGCCCAATTGCCGTCCCCGCCGACGAGTTTAATATATCGTGTGGAACCAAGAAATACCCAATCAGCACAATCGCTGCACAACCCAAGAAATAAGTAAAACCTGATATCGTCAGCATTTTTACAATATCACTGCCATGAATGCGCCAACGCGTGTACAGGCGATATCTGATTGCACCACCACTGACCACCGCGTGGCCGGCATTATTACTGATTGCGAACCCCAGCATACCCGCCAACATCCATTTCCACCATACGACCTTTTTATTTTCACCAACATAATTCAGTGCCAGATAGTCATACAGCGACAGGGCCAAATACCCCGCAAAGCATGCACAACACGCACCAATCAGGTTCTGTAATGGAATAGCCGCGATTGCGTGAATAATATCGGAAAACGTGTAATTATGTAACTGCCACCACAACATGGTTGCGGCCAAAACGAAAAAGAATATGCCCGAATAACTGATGATTTTTTTAATCAGGCGTTTTGTCTGTGCTGACATATAAATCAAATCCTTTCTGATGATTGCATCAGCATAACAGTATGAAAGCAAAAATGCAAACGTAAAAAAAATTGCAATAATCCTGTGGTAATATATACTTGTTGTATATATCTGTATGTAACAGGGGAAAATAATATGATGCGTCCATCAATGCGCCAGCCAAATCAAATGCGCCCAGTTTCCATGGAAACAGGCGTCAACAAGTGGGCCGAGGGGTCTTGTTTAATCAAAATGGGCGGAACACAGGTTTTGTGTACTGCATCGGTCGATTTGAATCAGCCATTATGGAAACGGATACAAAATAAAACTGGCGGTTGGGTAACTGCGGAATATTCTATGTTGCCGCGCGCATGTGGCACGCGCAAGGGGCGCGATGCGATTATAAAAGATAACCGCAGTGCGGAAATTTCCCGTCTGATTGGGCGCGCATTGCGCAGTGTGGTTGATATGGATGCGCTGGGGCGTCATACGATTACAATTGACTGTGATGTGATTCAGGCCGATGGTGGTACGCGATGTGCAGCGATTACAGGTGGTTTTGTTGCGTTGATGTTGGCGGTGCGCTGGCTGATGCAGAATGGGCGTATCGTACAGAATCCTGTGCGGGAACACGTTGCCGCGGTTTCTGCGGGCCTGTGGCATGGTGAATTGGTCTTGGATTTAGATTATGACGAAGATTGTGTCGCCGAATTGGATTCTAATTTTGTTGTATCGGAATCGGGACGTTTTGTTGAAATTCAGGCAACTGGGGAACAACACCCATTTGGCGCAGAACAGATTGCAACGCTGATGGAAATGGCGGCATCGGGGTGTAAAAAACTGATTGATTTGCAAAAACAGGTTTTGGAATAAATCGGAAAATGCGCAAAGAACTGTTTGATTTTTTGAATACAGACCTGCAATTCGTCAAAGGGGTCGGGCCAGTTCTGGCATCGCGTTTTGATGATGTGTTGGGTGGGCGTCGTGTGTTAGATTTTATGTTGCACGTGCCGTCTTATGTGCGGGCGCGCGGTGTTA
>UROD01000065.1 GCA_900549365.1 uncultured Rickettsiales bacterium
ACATCGTCCAAATTGCAATTTGGCATATATGGGGGTGGGGTATTGCGACGAATGCCGGCACGTGCGAACATGTCCAAGAATTCTGAATCCCAAAATTCGTACACCACCATGTGCGTTGTTTCTGGATTTGCACTGCATGCGCGCAGGCCAGTTTGGTTATCAATCGGTATCGCACGGTATATACTGGATGTGTCGATGGGCGACACCCCAGGGATAAAGTATGATTTTACGACATGCGGACAATACGGGCCAGCAATGCCGCCGACGCCATCGCACATATCAATTTGGACGATGTTCATATCATCGCGCAGGAAATTATTATTCTGAACCGGTCGCCCGCGGGCAGCATCATATTTGATGACGGTGTCCGCCAATGCGAAATATATTGGTGCGGCAACGCGCGCACCTGAAAGGGCATTGTTCGGTGTGCCGTCAAAATTTCCCACCCACACAATTAAAACATAGTCGCCAAATATTCCGGCCGTCCATGCGTCACGAAATGATGATGATGTGCCTGTTTTCCAATAATGGCGTATGGGTGACGTGGTGCGCTTTGTATATGGAATGTGCGTTGTCGGTGTGGGCCCACGCGCCAGCATATCCAGAACCAGAAAGTTTGCCTCTGGCGACAGAATTTGTGCGTCGCGTCGCATTGGTGCAGATAAATCCGAACGAATGTCATATTTGCCGCCCAAATTGGCAATTCCCGTATATATTTGTGCCAGTTCCAGCATTGAAACCTCGGCCCCGCCCAGTGCAATAGATATACCATAATGGTCAGGTTTTTTCAGATTGTTGACACCGTATTTGGTCAGCAAATCATAGAAATTTCGTACACCAATTCCCCGCACCAGATTTATTGCAGGTATATTGCGCGAATGTGTTAATGCCGTGTGCGCCAATACTGGGCCGTAAAATTCGCTGTCTGAATTTTCGGGTGCATACACGCCAAAGTTGATTTTTGCATCACGCAACAGCGTCATTCCGTGAATCAGACCACGGTCGGCGGCGGCGGCGTATATCAATGGTTTCAATGTTGAACCTGGGCTGCGCCGTGCCAGTACGCCATCGTTTTCACCATAAATTGATTTATCAAAATAATCCGCCGAACCAATATAGGACAATATTTCCATTGTTTTATAATTGACCAATATTGCGGCGGCGTTTTTTACACCGCGGCTGCGGCGCGCGTCAATCTGGGTGGCCAGTGTTCGCGCCACTTGTTTCTGTAAATTGATGTCTAGTGTTGTTGTGATATATGAATTTCGTGCACCGATGTCCGCCCAATAATTATTGTGGCTGGCGATTTCGCGCTGGGTAAAATGTGGGGCCAGAAATGGCAAATCGCGCGCGCCGTGTACACTTAATGGCATTGTTGCCAATGTCATCAGGTCGCCATTGTCGCCGTGCGCCGCAATCCAGCGACGAACCAAATCCGCACGCATTTTCATAATATTGCGCAGACCGGTTTCTGTATTCAAACCACGTTTTGCGGGATTCTGGGGAATGGTGGACAGGGTAATCGCTTCAATGGTGCTGATGTCGCGGGGCATGCGACGAAAGTATATAATTGATGCGGCGCCGATGCCTTCTATATTTCCGCCATAGGGTGCTAAATTCAAATATGCTTGTAAAATCTCGCGTTTAGAATGAAAGGCGTCAATATAAATTGCCGCGGCAATTTGTACCAGTTTTCCACCCACGCGCCGTGTGTCCAACCCGTACAGCATTCGTGCAACCTGCATCGTTATGGTGGATGCCCCAGCGGGGTGAGGCGCGCCACGTGCCCAATTTATTGTGGCAGTCGCCAATGATACGGGATTTATCCCTGGGTGATACCAGAAATATTTATCTTCGTATAAAACAGTGGCACGGACGACGTCTGGATTGATTTCGTCCAATGGTGTGAACAGGCGATATTTATCGTCCGCCGTCAGTGTCATGCGCATCAGTGTGCCATTTCGGTCATAGTATGCGCGTGAAAAATGTGTGTCTGATAACAGTGGTGGAATAAAAAACAGCCGTACAATCCAATACGTCGCGACCAGCCCAACTATGCACATATACGTCGTTTTATGACGACGTATATGTTGTGTAATGCGGTCAAACCATTTGTTATTGTTCGCCATTTGAAACCGTGAATGTGTCCGTCGCACCGGTGGCATTTACCGATGGATTATACATGGATTCGGCGTGAATTGGCGGAACACTGAACGTGCCCGCGGCGGTAACATCGGCGGTGTATTCAAATGTTGCCGATGTGCGTGTCAGGTCGGTAAATATTACAACGCGATCTTCGCGAATCTGGGCAAAGTTCTGGTTGCCTGTAACCGCGGCCTCAACCGAGAATCCCGCTGGCAACAAATCGGTAATCGCGACGTTCTGGATTACGTCGCCGGTGCGTGCGCGTGCAAATACGCGAACCGTGATTCTGTCGCCGATGTTTGCAGATGTGATGCGTTCGCCATTCTCGTTGTAATATTCGCGCGATACGGAAATGCCGTTGCTGGACTCAGTGGTGGCGCGTGGATAACCTGTTTGCATCAATGCGTAATATATGCCATCCGTGCGGTCGCATTTTTCACATTTGATGTCAATCGCTGTGGCATCCGTCGGAATATCAAATGTTTGTGTGTCGCCCGATGTCGTGCCTGTGATTGCTGTGCCATTTGCCGAAATTGTGACAGTGGGCGCATCGGTTGTGGTATCGCTGCCAATTAACGCCAATGTCGCCATCGCAGATGTGTATGATGAATAATCGCCACCCGCAACATAGTTCACAACGCTGTCGGGTGCGCCCGTCGTGGTATCAAAATACCGACGATAGATAAAGTTATACATTGCGTCATTTGCAACATTATTGTCATACATTGATGCGTATTCAAACTTTGGCGACGTGGTGCGATATTGCGCAATCAGTTTGTCCGCCGCATCATCTTGCTTCATCATTTTATATGCGGCAGCAATATATGCGCCAGAAATCGTACGCTGCCAATTCTTGATATTTTTGTCCGCGTATTCTTGGAACAAATTGATATAGTTTGTCGTGATATAATCGTTTTGTGTTATGACAAATATTGCGTGCGCCACCGCCACGGCATTGTCGTTGCTGTCAATCGGTGTGCCGGCAAAATCGCGCAAGAACCCAATCGCACGCCCCAACATATCTTTTGGAACATTGAAACCCGCGTCACGCGCCAGTGTCAGGAACTGGGCAACATATGCGGTTGTCTGGACGCTTGTGGCGGTCGCAGGCGTTGGGGAACTATCAGTTGTCGCCCATAATTCAAATGCACCGTTTATATTCTGGCGCGATTGCAACTGGCGAATTGTATCAGCTATTTTTGCGCTGGATTCATCAAAATTCGTTCCCAACGTATCATCGTTTGGTGCAACGACGTATGGCAACGCGCGCGATACCAACTGTTCTGTGCATGGAAATTCATAGTGCGCCAGATACTGAACCAATGGACGCGCCAGCACGGTTGCACGTGGCGACACGTACAATGTGCGCGCAGAAAATTCAGGATACATATCAATATGGAATCCGCGGATTTTTGCGGTATGGGCATTTATTGTGCCACTGTGTACGCGTGTAGTAAACGTTGTTATTGGGCGCACGGACAGTGATGCCGTGGCGTTTGCAATCCCAGACGCATCGTCCGCGCCTGTAATTGTTGCGTTTAATTTGATATCTGCATTGCCCAATACATCGCCAACACGAACAGATGTTGTGAAAACATTTTCATTATTTTCAGGAACGGCGATTTTACCGGTTGTTGCCACCGGCGTCAAACCGTCCGACGTCGACAGTGAAATGTCCGCGGTCGCGGATGCGCCACTGTGCGCAACCTGATTTGATACAACCGCGCCAATGTCAAATGTGTCATTTGGTGCCGCCACCAGCGGGGCAGACAGCGTAATCATAACC
>UROD01000066.1 GCA_900549365.1 uncultured Rickettsiales bacterium
CATCTGCTTTGCCTCGGCCCCGACGGCCAGAATTTCTTTGCGCCCCAACAGGCGATTTTCAGCCACAGCAACGACCGATGGTTCATTCAGGACAATCCCGCGCCCCTTGACATAAATCAGGGTGTTCGCTGTGCCCAAATCAATCGCCATATCTGCGGAAAAGAATTTCATCAACCAGTTATACATTTTTCACAATCCTTGGGTATGAACTATTTTTTTTGCACTATAAAACCTGTAATGACAAAAATCAAGGTCGCCAAATTAAAAATATGCTTTTTTATTTGATTATTACCAGATTCTGCTATTATAGCCGGCATGAGAAACACGATAAAAAATCATAATGACTTTCTGATGGCGGATAATGCCCCAACGGCGCGCAGTGCATTTTTTATTATTCGCGCCAAACCAGCCAAAGATATAAACGACCCACGTTTTGGTCTGGTGGTGACCAAACGAACATTCAAATTTGCCGTCCAGCGTAATTTGGCAAAACGGAAATTGCGGGATTGGATTCGTGCCACCGGCGACAAAATGTTGGACTCTATGGACTATGTATTCATTGCACGTCGGGCAATTCTGGACGCGGCGCGTGACGATGGCCGCGCAGCAATGGCGCGTGCATTGAACTATCTGGCGCGTGAATATGGCAAACACGATAAAAAATCAGCAAAATAATTATTCTCTGTTGCAACGTATAGCATTGTGGCTGGTGCGCGCATACCAGTGTGCGATTTCGCCCATTATCGGCGGACGTGCCGCGTGCCGCTTTACCCCCACATGCAGCCAATATGCCGCCACGGCAATCGCCAAATATGGCGCATTGCGTGGGGGACTGATGGCGTTGCGCCGAATATTGCGCTGCAACCCATTTGGTGGGCACGGATACGACCCTGTCCCTTGACAAGTGGTATGAATGTGCTAGAATTTGAACAAATATGCGAATAAAAAACAAAGGTTTATAAAATGTCTTTTCGTGCAACTGTTGAATCCATGTCCAAGATAATGGACGAAATGGGTATCACAGAATTGGATTTAGAACGTCAGTTCTTGTTCGGTGTTTATCGCAAACATATTCATTTATCAAAACAGCAGGCCGCCACAGTCGCTATGCCCAGTTTTCCTGTATCCAGCGAAACTAAAACCACGGCCAGCACAGCCGTCGCATCGGGTCATGCATTAAAATCCCCAATGGTTGGTGTTGCGTACTTGGCCCCAGAACCAGGCGCGAAACCATTCACGACCGTTGGTGCACAAATCAAAGCGGGCGATACCGTCGCATTGATAGAGGCGATGAAAACATTCAACCCAATCAAGTCCGATCGTGATGGCACGGTCAAAGAAATCTTGGTGACCGACGGTGCGGCCGTTGAATTTGATCAACCGATAATTATTATTGAATAATCATGTCACAAATAAAAAAAGTATTGATTGCTAACCGTGGTGAAATTGCACTGCGTATCATTCGTGCATGCCGTGATATGGGGATTCGCACTGTTGCGGTATATTCAACGGTTGATAAAAACGCAATGCATGTACAACTGGCAGACGAATCTGTATGTATTGGGCCAGGGCCGTCCAAGGATTCTTATTTGAACGAATCCGCAATTTTAACGGCGGCATTATTGACCAATTCTGACGCGATTCACCCAGGGTATGGATTTTTATCTGAACGTGCAGATTTTGCACAAAAGGTTATTCAGCACGGTATGATTTGGATTGGCCCATCACCAGAAATGATTACAAAAATGGGGGACAAGGTAAACGCTAAACACACCGCAATAGAATGTGGTTTGCCTGTTGTTCCTGGGTCTGATGGTGCGGTTGACACGGTCGAAGATGCATTAAAGTGGGCTGAAAAAATCGGTTACCCCGTTATGTTAAAGGCGTCTGCGGGTGGTGGTGGTCGTGGTATGCGCGCGGTGCACAGTGCCGATGAAATGGCGGCGGCGTTCCAGATTACCAAGAACGAGGCCCGCAGTGGTTTCGGCGACGACACACTGTATATGGAAAAACTGTTGTTGCACCCACGTCATATTGAATTTCAGGTCTTGGGCGACACGCACGGCAACGTTGTGATTTTTGGCGAACGCGATTGTTCATTGCAACGCAAAAACCAAAAGGTTATGGAAGAATGTCCTGCGGCGGCACTGACCCAAAAACAGCGCGACGATATGATAGAGGTCTGCAAGACCGCAGCCAAAAAAATGGGTTATACCAACGCTGGGACATTTGAATTTATGTTCCAAGATGGTAAATTTTATTTCTTGGAAATGAACACCAGATTACAGGTGGAACACCCTGTAACAGAAATGGTTTATGGCGTTGATTTGGTTCGCGAACAGATTCGTGTTGCGTCTGGGGAAAAATTGGGTTATGCACAATCCAGTATTGCGCCACACGGTCATGCGATTGAATTTCGTATCAATGCCGAAGACCCAGAAACATTTATTCCAAACCCAGGAAAAATAACATTATATGCACCATCGGGTGGTCTGGGCGTACGCGTAGACAGTGCGGTTTATACTGGCTATACGATTCCACCAACTTATGATTCTATGATTGCAAAATTGATTGTTCATGCACAATCGCGTACTGCGTGCATTATGCGTGCAACCCGCGCATTGGACGAATTTGTTATAGAGGGGGTAAAAACAACAATCCCACTGCAACAAAAATTATTAAAGAATCGCGATGTGCAGACATTAAAGTTTGATAATCATTGGCTGGAAAATTATCTGAACAATGAAAAAGAACAAAAAGAAAAACAAGAATAAAAAACGGGGCATTTTTCAAAGTTCAGATACCAAAGTGCAAAGTTCAAATAATGTGTGCGCCAGATGGCGCACTGCTTTATTCATTTGAACTTTGAACTCTGAACTTTGAACTTTATAAAAACGGGGCAATGCCCCGTTTTTTATTGCTTTTTTTTACGAAATTCGTCCAATGACACAACGCGCCCTGGGTCAGGAACTGTGTCTGAACGTTCGTCCAATGGTAATTCCATATCATTATCCGCAGCAGCAATTCCACCCTTTGGATGAAAGGTTAAAATAAAATCAACCGACGGGTCTTTGAATTCAACCAATGCTGAAAACGGCACACGAATAAAAAACGGCCGTCCATCAAAAGTCAGTTGCACACCAAATTCTTTGTCAGACACATGCAGGTTATTATACGAATATTGCAGAACAACCGTCATAATATCTGGATATCGCATACGCAGGAAATCCGGCAACACAACCCCCGCTGCACGCGTTTTGAATGTAATAAAGAAATGTGTGCCATCGCCCAGACCATTTACCTGTGCGTGAATCAGTGCGTCTTTGACAACGGATTTCAATGCGTTATCCAACAATGTTTGATAATCAATTTTTGCCATGTCTTTAATTCTCCGCCGCCAGTATATTATTTATTTCGCCATCTGCGCAAGCAACAAATGCAGCATCAGGCACATCGCAAAAAACATTTGCGTCCAAACCCGTTGCCCAAACCTGTGCATCGGCGCGGCCCAATTCAGCAAACAAATTGGCACGCGCCACAGCGTCCAGATGGGCGGCGGCCTCGTCCAATAAAATCAATGGGCGCGCGCCCGTTTTGGTATGAATCAATTTTGCGTGCGCCAAAATAATATTTAACAACGCGGTCTTTTGCTGGCCGGTGCTGGTTAAATTTGCCGGCAATTGTAATTCTGTATTGAATACGCCAAAATCCGATTTATGCGCGCCGTCCAATATCATTTTATCGCCAATCAGTTCGCGATTATTGACCAGATATTCCA
>UROD01000067.1 GCA_900549365.1 uncultured Rickettsiales bacterium
CCGCCGAATTACGGAATATCGACAACCCCGCCATCATTGTGGACAAGGTAGAGCCACGTTCCCTGTCCGGTGTGTTTGCCAACTGGGTCAATTCCAAGACACTGCGGTGGGCATACGAATAATGTCTGGCCTCGTCCACGGCGGCCATAAGCAGGTCGTGCATGGGATCTGCCATCATAACCATTTGGTCGCCACCGCGGCGGCGTTCTTCTAAATCTGCGGCCATTGCGATTTGCGATGCGTTTAACCAATCCAGAATCATGGAAAAAGATGCCTCGCGCCCAATCCATGCGGGCGGAATATTTTCCCACGTGCCGACATGTACATAGTTCATTGCGTTTAATTCACCACGCTGTAATGCCGCCTGTGCCGCATACGCATTGGTATCATTCATCATCGACAGGTAATAATCCGACAGCACCGCCGCATCATCGGCATCAAACGTACCCGACGTCAGGCGCGCATAGAAATAATCGTCGGCCTTGGCACGTTCAACCTTGGACACAATAAAGTGCACCAGACCAGCCAGACCGGCACGACCAGTATTACTCCAATGCGGGTCTTGGGTGTTTTCTTGAATCAAAACCTTGCACATAGAATCAACATACAGGTCGCGTTGTTCCATGTTTGCCGGCACGTGATCTGGTGACAATGGGTTCCACGATGGGTAATATACGCCACGCGCGGGGTCGTCCTGACCCGCCCAGTTCATAATGAATACTGGTCCAATCGTCGAACGATAACCCGACGATTTCTGGTACAATTCGGGTTTCGGGTCATTGATAATCATTGATACGTTGTTGCATTCAAAAATTGTTGGGAAAACCACCCCTTGGGTTTTACCGGTTCCCGGAGGCGCGACGCATAATGCCGACAGACATTCATTCATCATCAATGGTTTTTTCTTGAAATAGCCCAAAACCATCATGAACCCGCCCAGCAGGCCCATTTTCTCGATATCTTCTTTGGATGCCTTGTTTGACGATTTTTCGGCAAACTTGTCCTTGCCATATGGGTTAAATTCGTCAACCAATGTGTTGTCCGCCATCAGGTAATATGCGATTATCGGCAACAGTGGCGTAATGCACATAATATCTGTACGCATCAGCGACCGTGACAGCCACGCAGGAATTTCAGCGATTGCAGACATACCGCCACTGGTAAACAAATTCGTCAAATAGACACGTGTCCACGTTGCCGACGCGGGGGACCACCCATACCGCCAGATATGCTCTATAACAAAGGACAAACTGAACGCCGCCGCACAGACCAACCAAATACCAACCGCCCAGCGCAGCGACCAGAATATCTGCGCCATGGGGGTACGCTGGTGTTCCTTGTACGCACTGGACTTGAATATATTCAGCCCCTTGGACGAACCACCAGCCGATAAAATCTTGAACTTAGCAACCATTGTGTTATGATTGTATCATATTTTTAACCGATTATAAATCAGGAATTGCGGGGAAATGAAAAATATTCCACGAATCTTTGTCGGAAATGATGTTGCAACGGGGGCGCACGTACCTGCGACGGCGGACGTGGCACATTACCTGATGCGCGTAATGCGTCGCCACGATTGCATTGTGTTTGGTGGCGGGCGCGAATTTATGGCAACCCTGTCGGACGATGGCAAATCTTTGGCCGTTGGCGCGCAAACATCACACGATGACCCATCGGGTAATG
The DNA here is from genome assembly GCA_900549365.1 of uncultured Rickettsiales bacterium. Taxonomy (GTDB): domain Bacteria; phylum Pseudomonadota; class Alphaproteobacteria; order Rs-D84; family Rs-D84; genus Enterousia. The sequence goes on from UROD01000067.1 coordinate 1,687, forward strand.
TCGTGTTGTATTTTGCCCCGATAAAGCGCGTGGACGATTTAATCAATATGGCAACCCAGATAGGTGTTGCAGCGTTTCAGCCGGTTATCACCGAACGCACAACCGCACACCATACAAACTGGAAACGTATGGAAAAAATTGCAATCGAGGCCGCCGAGCAATCTAACCGCAACAGCGTGCCAGTAATTTTACCAGAAATAAAATTTTCAGATTTGGATTTATCACATATGGTATTTGCCGATGAACGTGCGGCATATGGCAAACAAATCCCAGAATCTGCGAAAACAGAAAAAATCTTGGTCGGGCCCGAAGGGGGATTTTCAGACACAGAATTTGCAGCACTGGATGCGGCGGGCGCAATTGGTATATCGCTGGGAAAAACAATTCTGCGCGCCGAATTGGCGGCTGCAATCGCGGTGGGGCGCATATCAGAATGACGGTTCGCATTGCAAAATTTATCGCGGACACCGGCACGGCATCACGTCGCGCAGCCGAAGATTTAATTGCATCGCGGCGCGTTACGGTAAATGGCACTGTTATTGACAGTCCTGTATTCTTTATATCTGATGGCGACACCGTTGCGATTGATGGAACACCGATTTCTGCGCGCACCGAAACAAAACTGTACGCGTTTCACAAACCACTGAACACCATGACAACCACGCACGACCCACGTGGGCGCAAAACGATATATGACGTGTTGCCAGACGAATACAAAAATTTGAAATATGTCGGGCGTTTGGATTACAAGACAACAGGTTTGTTATTGATGACCAATGATGGCGCGCTGGCACGAAAACTGACATTGCCGTCGTCGCATATTCCGCGCACGTATTTGGCAACGGTGAATACAAATGACTTTTCAGGATTAGATGCGGCGCGACGTGGCATGACCGTTGATGGCGTGTCGTATCGCCCGATGCAAATTGACGTTTTGAAAAACGGTGAACTGCGCGTCACCGTGACCGAAGGGAAAAAGAACGAAGTGCGCATTGTCCTGCGGGCGTGTGGCGCGCCGGTGCGCAAATTGCACCGCGTATCATTTGGCAATATTGAATTGGGTAAATTACCCGTTGGTAAAATTCACATTATTCCACAGAAAACAATTGACGCGTTGTTAAATTCTTTCTAATATTCTGATTGAAACAGGAAGGGAGATTTTACAATGAAAAAACAATCCGCACCCAAGAGCACGAAATCACGCGCCACGACCACACGTCGCGCAAACAATGCACCTATCAAGGTTACGCCCATTGTGCAGAATCAAAAGGCGTGCTTTAATCCTTGGTCGCTGTCTATTTATATTTACTGGTTTATCATTTTGTTCTTTATTGCTGCAACGTTCTATATTCTGGGACGCAGCCACGATGTCCTGAACACACCAAAAACAAATGTTGAAATCACCGAAGAAGCATTGATGCAGGCATCTGATTACTATGAACAGGGTAAAACGAAATTGCTGGCGGGTGATGTAGACGCCGCAATCGCGGATTTAACAACTGCTATTGATGCGGGCAACGCATCGGTTGATACATATATCTTGCGTGGCGAAGCGTACATGCAGGTTGGCAACTATCGTAATGCGCTGGACGATTTCAACGCCGCGATTGACGCCGATTCTGTCAGTGCGGTTGCATATTACGACCGCGCGTTGCTGAACGCCCGTCTGGAAGATTACAATGCCGCACTGAACGATATCAACAACGCATTGGCGGCACAAACTGCACAGCCGAACAAGATTCTGTCTATGCGTGATTTGTATGCAAAACGCGGCCAGTTGAATTTGTGGTTAAAGAATTGGCAGGGTGCAATTGCTGATTATACCAATTCATTGTCACATGAATCTGGGGCAGTCAGCCCAACCGTATACGCCGACCGTGCCGAGGCATACACAGCAATCGGCGATTATGCCAACGCAATTGCAGATTATACATCGGCTGTACGCGTGATTTCTGAACAGATTCAGGGTGTAACCAC
>UROD01000068.1 GCA_900549365.1 uncultured Rickettsiales bacterium
CTGATACAGATGTTTCAATTTGCATCTGGGACAGGTCTTCGGCAATTTTGAACAAATTTGGTGTCTGGAACGATGCCGCAACAGTTTGGCCAACATCAACCTCGCGCGCGATGACTGTGCCATCAACTGGCGATGTAATCGTTGCATACCCCAGATTTGTCACCGCACGGTCATATTGCGATTGCATACGTTTAACCGATTGTTCGGCCTGTTCATATGTGGTCTGGGATTGTTCCATTTCTGCGCGAGAAATAAACCCTTCGTTGTACAGTGTCTTGTTGCGCTGATATTCGCTCTTTGCATAATTGCGCTGGGACTGGGCACTGACCAGTGATGCCTTGGCTTCGTCCACAGATGCCTGTAATACAGACGGTTCAATTTCCAACAGGACGTCACCTTTCTTCACCTTGGAATTAAAATCAACGTACAGTTTTTCAATTGTGCCCGATACCTGTGAACCAACACTGACGGTGTTCAGCGGTTGAATTTCGCCAGTTGCGGTTACAACCTGACGCATTTCGCCACGTGTGATTTCCATGGTGGCCAATGGTTCAACCTTTTGCGTGCCACCACCGAACAAGGCGGAAATTCCCCACACAATGGCGGCCAATATCATAATCCACCATTTTTTACGCCAAACCCATTTGCCAGCACGACGAATAAACGTCAACCGTGGTTTTGTGACAACAGCATTATTCTTGCGCTGCGTTTTCTTCATTTTTTCCCTCCAGTCCTACTTTAATTTCACCAATCGCCAATGCAACCGCTGCACGTTTTGTAAACAGGTCGTATTTTGCGGCATTGTTTTGTTTTTGTGCATCAACCAATTCTGACTGTGCCGTTTGCCAATCCAGCATGGTTGCGCGCCCAACCTTGTACATACCGGCGGTTACGCGTTCACTTTCTGTTGCAGATTTTAACAATGTTTCGGTCTGGGTCAAAACATTTTGTGCGGTCTTGTAATTTTGATATGCGGTAAATATATCCAGTGTTGCATTATCGGCGGCGGCGCGTTCCTGTTCCAATGCCGCGTCATAGTTCGCCTGTGCTTGGCGTACACCATACATATTTGCAAAACCTGCAAAGATTGGCATAGACGCACGAATACCAATACTGCCACTGATTTTATCAGAACCACTGTTGAAACTTTCCGACGGGGTATCATTCCATGCAACCGACCCTGATGCAGAAATGCTGGGCAGGTTTTTCAAAAATGATGCATTGCGACGATGCCATGCGGCGTCCTTGTTTGCTGTTGCACGCAACAGGTCAGGACGTGATTTTCTGGCAATTTCAATCAATTCATCAACGCTTTGGATTTCAGATGCACGACCAAATTCAGACGGCATATCGGCAATTTCTATGTCTTGTGTCGCAGAAAAAGATAACTTTGCCAATAATGCGCCCTTGGCAATTTCACGATTGTTCTTGGCGCGTTCTAAATCCAAATTACGGCTGGCCAAAGTGGTATCGGCTTTCAGTACGTCGGCCTTGGCAACCGAACCGGCCTTGAATTTTTTTGCCGCGGTATCACGTACGGTCTGGGCCACAGTGCGCAAACTGTTTGCACTTTTGACGTCGGCATCGGCGTTCAGCAAATTATAGTATGCGCCGATAATGCCATAAATATAATTCTGGACATTTTCGTCATAGTCAAACCCCGCGGCACGCCAAGATGCCGTCAACTGGTTCACATCTGCCAAGCGTTTGCCAAAATCAAACAGCAAATACGATGCAGACAGCGATGCCCCATACGACCAATCGCCCCATTCTTTGTTACGATATGGCAATGACGCAGATGCGTTTGCCGATACATTCGGCAGATAATTTGCATAACCAGCGTTTTTTGCAAAACGTGCAGATTGTAATGCATAATAGGACGCCGTTGTTGTTGGATTACGGCACAGCCCTAAATCCACCACCTGGGACAGATTTAGACGCCCCGCCGGCACGGTTGTCCGTGTGGCGCAATCATCATCTGTGCCATATGCCAGCGTCGGCAACAGGCATAAAAGTAATGCTATTTTTTTCATTTAATCTCTCTTTCCCGTGATAAACATATATATAGTATAATTTTTATGTTGAATTACAAATTTTTTTTGCTTAGTATATCTCTACACAATTGGCCTGGTGGCAGAGTGGTTATGCAGAGGACTGCAAATCCTTGTATGCCGGTTCGATTCCGACCCAGGCCTCCAAAATTAAAACGCCCTTGTGGCGTTTTTATTTTGGATAATTGGTGCTAGCGAACCGGCGCGGTTCGCATACGAGTCAGTTTTTGCAAGCATTTATAAAAAATGCGCAGCGAAAACCATACGAGTGGTGAGTCAAGTTGCGCCAGCAATGGTCGCCGTGCGCGGCGATGCGAACATTCCGACCCAGGCCTCCAAAATTAAATTCCCGCTTGTCGGGAGTTTTATTTTTAGAGAGCAATGACGACAAACAGGTGCACCATTCAGCGCACTGCCTTTATTCATTTGAACTTTGAACTCTGAACTTTGAACTTTTTATTGCGCCATTCGGCGCAACTCATTGCTCTATATACAATTTACATTTGAACTTTTTCCCCATATGTCCTAGTATTGCGGTATGATTGAAACAATAACATTGACTGATTTCAGAAATCACAAAACCGCGCGTATAACAACGCACGGGCATCGCAATGTTATTATTACTGGCCCAAATGGCGCGGGCAAAACCGCCGTGCTAGAGGCCGTATCAATGTTATCTGGCGATCGTGGTATGCGTGGTGCGCCTTGGGGTGAAATTGCAAGGTTTGGTGGCTCTGGCGGTTTTTCTGTGTTTGCGACGCTATCTGATGATACAGAAATTTCTGTTTACTTTAATGTTGGCGACACAAATCGTCGTGCCCGTGTTGATGGTGACGCGGCAACATTGTCTGAATTGGCGACGCACATGCGCATGGTGTGGTTGACCCCACGCGAAGACAGATTATTTGTTGACAGTGCCGCCGAACGGCGCGCATTCTTTGACCGATTGGTGGCCAGTTTTGATTCCGCGCACAGCGGACGCGTACAACGTTTAACCAAGTTATTGTCAGAGCGTGCTTTTGCGTTAAAGAGCGGGCGTGATGCATATTGGTTGAATGCCATTGATGCACAAATTGCCGCGACATCTGTTGCCATTGCCGATGCGCGTATTAAATATGCCGGCGAATTGAATTATTTCCTGACTGGTTTCCGTATGGCGTTGACCCGCACCTTGAAGGCTTACGCAGAAGC
>UROD01000069.1 GCA_900549365.1 uncultured Rickettsiales bacterium
ATAACGTCACAAAAAGCGACGCTGGCAACAGCAATACCACGGAAAAAGTTTTGTCCGGTTTGCCAAATGTCACGGTTGATAATAAAACAGTTGATTGCAGCGAGGTCAGACAGATTCAGGGTCGCAATACATTTCAGAAATGTTTAGCCCAGTTAAACATAGAGATTCGAAATGCAACCAGTAATCTGAATGCGCGCCAGCAACAGCAGAATCAAAATAACCCCAGACAATAAAAAAAACGCGCCACTGGCGCGTTTTTTTATAGAGAGCAAAGAGCAGAGTGCAGAGAGCAATGAAGTGCGCCATTCGGCGCACATTTTTATATTCACTGGATTGCCGCGCGTCGCTACGCTCGCAATGACAACGTTTCCAGAACAAACTAAGTTCCCCTCCATCGGGCCCCGCAAAATTGATAAATTTTGTGGGTGATTCCACGGAGGGGCGTCCGCATCCGCGGACGGGGGAGGGTACTAGTCAGTGATATAGTGATTCAGTGATTTAGTTTTATAATACTTGTACATATCATTTGAACTTTGCACTTTGAACTCTGAACTTTATACTAACCCATCACGGCACAGATTCGCAAACACCGGCGCATCCAATCCCAGCATTGGAATCAAAACGCTGGGGCGGGCATCAATATTGATGTTGCGTGTTGTCACAACGCCATCTGTTATTGTCTTTACCACCGCACTGGGCAAATCGCCACGCCCAATGCACGACGACAGATACACAAAGCATTCGTCATTGTCGCCCAAGTTTTGAATCGCCAACGCCCGTGCAAAAATGTTCAAGGTAACATCGGCCTTGGACGCGTCTTTTGTCCATGGGCTGCCGCCACCAACAGGGCACGCGGTTGAATAAAAATCACACGCCAATTTGCGTCCCGTGATGCCACAGTCCGCAATCGATGCGTGATATGTATATCGCCCCGTGCCGTTGATAATTATGTGCCGTGGGCGCGCGCCCAATGTCCACACGACAAAATCGGTTAAATCAGCATCAACCTGCATTGGAATTGCAACAATCGCGGTGTCAATCGTGCCATCGTCGTCCAACGTGATTTGTGTTTTGATGTCCAACCCCAGCGTGTTTGATTCACGCGCCAACCCGTACAGTGCGCGGTTTAATTTCCGTGCCAGATACAGTTCGCGATTTATATGCCCCGTGCCCCGACACGCATACCCCACAAAGACCCCTTGGTCGCCCCAACCATCGCGCATCACGCCACGGTTGATGTCGGGTGATTGAACACCAATCATGTTTATGATTTCAATTTGGTCGGGGTTGATTGTGCAGTTGCCCCACCGCATGGCATAGTCGCGGGTATAACCAATTTCCGCCAACGCGTCAATCACGTATGTCCGCACGTTGTCCAGTTTAACGTGCCCTGTGATTTCACCGCCCAGTGCGACGGTGTTGTTTTTTATCATGACTTCGACCGCGTATTTTACGTGCTGGTCTTGTTCAATCATTCTGTCCAAAATATAACTGGAAATATAGTCGGCAATTTTATCAGGGTGTCCAAGCGACACCGCTTCCGCAGTTTTCTGCATTTTTTCACTCCTTGTTTAGTCCGCTGTTGTGGGACAAGTCAGGTTAAATCCACATTGACGCCACCGTTATTGATAACGCCGATATAATATTTTATCTTTATACGTAAAAAGTCAAGAGACAAAAAATGCTTTACATATTTTTTAATATTTTTTAATATTGCACTGTCAACAACAAAGGAAGGAAAAATGGCACAAAAAACAGTTAAAAAGACACCTGCAAAGAAAGTTGCAGCGGTCAAAAAAGCACCTGTGAAAAAGACAGTTGCCGCGAAAGTTGCACCTGCTAAAAAAACAGTTGCCAAGAAAACAGTTGCTAAAAAAGCAGCCGCCCCAGAATTGAAACCAGTTATCGTCGCTGCCCCAGAAACACACGAATGCGGCTGTGGCAAGAATTGCCCATGTGGCTGCAAATGTGGTTGCCGTGGTGTTCGTTTCTTCAAGAAATTCGTTGTCATTCTGATTGTGTTTGCGTTGGGTTTTGTTGCGGCAAAGATGTGCTGCGGTGGCCCACGTCCAACATTTGTGAATGGCTGCATGGACGTTGCGTCCGTTAAATGCCCAAAATTGCAAAACGCATTGCCAATGATGGATATGGACAACGACGGCTGCATTACCAAGGCAGAGTTCAAGGCGTTCAAGCACCAGATGCGTCGCGCCGCAGTTGAACAAGAAGTTCAATCTGAAATCGCAGAATAAAAAAACGGGGCATCGCTCCGTTTTTTTATCAGAGCATTTTAATAATAACAATCTTCACTGAATTCGTATTGTCCTGTTGTGTCTGACAGTTTTGACCCAGATGGCAAGTAACAATCGCCTATTTGTGTTGCACCGGCATCAGGGGTTGTGCCCTGGATGGTGTCGAATGTAGGACAACGTACACAAACTTTTGGATTGCTTGCCGTTGGCTTGCCATAATACCCCCGCGCGCAACGATATGAATACTGCCACTCTGTATTACACTCACCAGTGGCCAAGTTATCTTCACAAGAGAAAAAACCCGCCATTTCTGTACCGCAGTCATCGCCGGCACTACATATGCTTTCCCAATCATAGACCCACGTATTACAATTACCTACACCATCACACGGCCTATAACAGTTATATGTCCGGCCACCACATTCACACGTCCCATTTCCACACGAGAAAGCAGCTTTTGATGGATTCCATACGAATCCATTGCATTCGCTGCCCGCGGGACAATATGGTACGGCATATGCAGGAATAACACTGCATGCCAATATCAATGCGACCAATAAAAATTTTCCGCTCATATTCTATATCCTCCAGATTTCCCCAAATGAAAAACCACCAGTTTTCACAGGTGGTCAGGAGGTTGAGAACAATCTTACGAATTGTGTCGTGTATTTGTATATTTCACGAACCCTCCTGACCGAAATCAGGAGATGATTTGTCATTACAACGGTTAAAAGACGCCGCAATTCGCGTGCGTTTTCAACACTGCAATGCGTAAGCAGAGGTTCTCACACCCCATCGTTGGAACGCCCAACGACATCAAAATTATATGAGCTTTATAAAATAAAAACAAGTGGAAAAAAGTTTGTGTTCGTTGGTATTTGCTGGATTGCCGCGCGTCGCTACGCTCGCTCGCAACGACAATA
>UROD01000070.1 GCA_900549365.1 uncultured Rickettsiales bacterium
GGTCGCCACAGGCGATTTTGCAAGGTCGGCGTCAGCCAATCCCTTCGTCTCCGCGCCCCCGACAAAAGGGTTCGAACCGCAGCAAAAAGGCGGAATAACGCCGGTCGCCACAGGCGATTTTGCAAGGTCGGCGTCAGCCAATCCCTTCGTCTCCGCCCCCCCACAAAATAGCAAGAAATTCTGCAATTGCATTCCTGCGCGATTTATGGTATAATGTCTGCATCAATCGGACGGCACTGTGCCGCCTTTTTTATTGTCCCGCATCCAGCGGGATTTTTTATTTGTGGGGATGGGGAATGCAAATCAGCGATAACGGATTGAACAAACTGAAACAGATGGAGGGAGCGGTTAAAATTGACGGTCGGCATGTTATTTATGACGATGCAACGGGGCGGCCCATTGCAACAAATGCGCCATTGCCACGTGGCGCAACCATTGGTTATGGACATCTGATAAAAAACGGTGAAAATTTCACGGGTGGATTGACGGAACGTGCGGCGACGGAATTGTTACGCCAAGATGTCAGAACCGTTCAGCGCGCCGTTCAAAAAAGCATAACGGCAAACCTGACACAAAATCAATATGATGCACTGGTAATGTTGGCGTATAACATAGGTGCAAAGAACTTTTCTGAATCAACCGTGGTTAAATATATAAACAATCCTGATTTTCATAGTGCGGTGTACCCAAATTTAGAATCCGCATGGTTGGCGTGGAATCGTTATAATGGGGCGACCTCAGACGGTTTGACCAGCCGCCGCCATCACGAATGGAATATATACATTCGGGGTATATACTGAATTTGGCAGTATGTCAAATATTGGCAATGGCGCAGAAGCCCTTGACTTTTATGCAATTTTTATGTACGGTTGCGTGGGTATACAAACAGGATTAAAAGCATGAATAAAATTTGGCAAAAATTAAAATCGTTTGTTAGAAACGACAACCCCCAGACGCGCATAAAATGGTCGCTGTACGGTCGTGTGTGGCGTGAAATCGGTCGTGCAAACTGGAAATGGTTGTTGGCGGGTGTTATCTGTACCACGATTGCCGCCGCGGCCGAAGGGTTCTCGATTACATTGGTAAAAAAGGTTATTGACCAAGGATTTATTGAAAAGAATATGGAATCCTTGTTCGTGATTGGTTTGCAAATCATCGCCGCTTTTGGGGTCAAAGGGCTGTTCACATTTATGAAAACACTGTCAATGACGCGCGCTGGTTTGATGGGGGCAACGGCATTGCGCCGCAAACTGTATCGTCATATGTTAAAGCAACCAATGGGCTATTTCAGCAAGACCCATACTGGTGATTTAATCAATTATTTTACAGGTATGGCCAGTGCGGTTTTGGCGTTGGTGACTGATACCATTATCAAGATTGTTCATAACACCGCAACGATTATTATGATGGTCGGGCTGATGATATGGTATGCGCCCCAAATGACAGCGGTGCTGTTGTTCTTGGTGCCAGCAATCGTTGTGCCGTTGACCATTATTACACGCAAACGCAGAAAGATAGCCCGCAACACATTTGGTGCGGACGCGTCATCCATTACGCAAATCAGCCAGAGTATCGAAGGTGTCAAAACCATTCAGGCGTTCTGTGCCGAAGATAAAGAGCAACAGAACATGAATGCAATCGAAGACAGACGTGTTTCATTGGGTATGCGTCAGGCAACCTTGTCTGGTATGCAGAGCCCGATTTTAGAGGCGATGATTTCCGTTGGCCTGTTTATGGCATTGATGTCGGGCGGTTATTTTATTGCCAACGGTTCGATTTCAACTGGTGACTTTGCGGCGTTCTTGTTGGCGTTGACCGCGGCATACCAGCCGGCAAAATCGCTGACCAATGTCAATGGTGGTATTCAAACAGGTCTGATTGCAGCGGAATCGTTATTTGAATTTTTGGACACTAAACCAGAATTGACAGATGCCCCAGACGCAATCGATTTACAGAAAGCACCAATGAATGTTTCGCTGGAACATGTATCGTTTGGGTATGACCGTGTCGATGGCGAAATTCTGCGTGATGTATCGTTGGATGTGCCGGCGGGTCAGACGTGTGCACTGGTTGGCCCATCGGGTGGTGGAAAAACCACAATCTTTAATCTATTACAGCGTTTTTACGACACGTGGGGCGGGGCGGTAAAAATCAACGGTCGTGACATCCGTTCATATACGTTGCATTCGGTGCGTGATAATATCGCGACTGTATCCCAAGACGTGTTCTTGTTCGCTGGCACAATTGCCGACAATATCAAATACGGCTGTCCAAACGCCACCATGGCCCAGATAAAGGCCGCAGCCCGTGCGGCAAACGCACATGATTTTATTACGGCATTTCCAAACGGATACGAACAAAACGTTGGGGAACGTGGTTCGGCGTTGTCTGGCGGCCAGAAACAACGTATTGCGATTGCGCGCGCAATTCTGAAAGACGCACCGATTTTACTGTTGGACGAAGCAACATCGGCACTGGACACAGAAAGCGAGAAATTGATTCAACAGGCGTTAAAGAAACTGATGCGTGGGCGTACGACATTTGTTATTGCACACCGTTTAACGACAATTCTGGATTCTGATATCATATGCGTTATCAAATGTGGCCAGATTGTTGAACGTGGCACGGATGCAGAATTGTCCGCACGCGATGGTGAATACAAAAAACTGAAAGATATTCAGTTCAGAAAGGTCACAGAAAAGTCCGAGGATTGTCCCGCGGCAGTGTAATAACAAACGGGGCGACGCCCCGTTTTTAGAGCATAGATAATAGATAGTGCGTCAAATGGCGCACTACTTTATTTACTGGATTGCCGCGCATCGCTACGCTTGCTCGCAATGACAGAGATTCCAGCACCCTTGTCATTGCGAACGAAGTGAAGCAATCCAGTGAAATGGTGTTGCGCATAGCGCACCACTTTATTTCAAACCAGAAATTGTATCGGCAATTTTATAGGACAGTTTTGCAATCAACTTGCTCTGTGTGGCGACGATTGCATCATAGTCCGGCGCACCTGACGCATCGTGCGGGGTTGGTGCGGTGAATGTATTCTTTTTCTGGACTATCACATCGCCACGGTCGTTTGTAATCAAC
>UROD01000071.1 GCA_900549365.1 uncultured Rickettsiales bacterium
GTAATACCATACCCAGCCAGCGTTGTTGCCTTGTCGGCCTTGGCGTCCAATTCGGATGAATTTGCCTTGCCTGCCAGTGCCTCGTTCACGTCCACCGTTTTGGCATAGCCCGACAAATCAGTTGTTTTCGCATACGCGTCCAATTCACTTCTGTTTGCCTTGTCCGCCAACGACGATGTCAGCGCATCGGTAACACTCTTGTCTGCCTTGTTCACCAGTGCCGCATTCACATCTGCACTCTTGGCCAAACCAGTCAATTCACTTTTATCTGCCTTAGCTTCCAAATCTGCCGTTGTTGCCAAACCGGTCAAATCACTTTTATCCGCCTTGGCATTCAATGCATTGTTCATATCAGTTGCTTTGGCATAGGCATCTAAATCAGTTGTATTTGCCTTGCCCGCCAAAGACGCGTTGACATCTGCGGTTTTAGCATAACTCTTTAACGCCTCGCTCATATCACCGGCAACGACGTCGGCAACCTTTTCATCAACCTCGGTCTTGGTATAAACATCAGACGCATTCGCCTTTTGCGCTAAATCAGACGCATCTGCCTTGGCCGCCAAATCAGATGCATTTGCCTTTTGCGCCAACTGATCCGTGGTGGCATAGCCCGCCAAGTCGGCCGTTTTTGCATACGGGGCCAAATCTGCTATCTTTGCATAGTTCGCCAAAGATGTCGTAATCGCATTCGTAATCGCAGTGTTCATATCAACAATCTTTGCATAATCACCCAGTGTCGCCGCCTTGGCATAATCGTCCAGCGCAGACACATCGGCCTTGGCCGCCAAATCAGCAGCATTCGCCTTGGTATTCAATGCGCTTTCAACATCGGCGGTCTTGGCATATGGGGTCAAATCAACATCCGCACCATCACCTGGTTCACCCTTGGGCCCTTGGGGACCGACCAGCGCACTCTTGGCAATTAAATTTTGCCACGCAGTATCACCAACATAACGCCACTGCAGATATTCGTCATCAGAGCCAATTTCAACCTCGCGTCCATCTTTGCCCGCGACAGTACCAATGGCATCTTTCAAATTTTCAACATCAACAGAAATTTCATTTGTCGTATCGTCAATCAAGACAAAACCATCTGCCTTGGGCAATAATGAATTTTGCTTGTTCTGCAATTTATCAGACAGCGCATCGTCCGCATCATGCAAAGTATCAACATCACGACGCAACTGATCAACATCAGAACGCAACGCGGCCGCAACCGATGGATCAACACCACCAGACGAAGAACCACCCGACGTCCCCGGATTTTGCGGCTTAATCGATGAACCACCAGACACAGCCGTACCGCCACCCAGATATTTACCAATTGACAAACGTGGTGTAGTCGCCACACGCGTAGTCGTCACGCCAGCCGAAGCCGAATTGTTTACCGTCCCAGACGATACCCTGTTCACAGTGGGTGTAACGCGCACAGACCCGCCACGTGCCGTTGCAGACGACGCCGATGTACCCGACGCGACCGCCGCACTGGAATAAGTCCCAGCACCACCCAACGTACGAACAGATGACGCACCGTGTGCCGCGGAAACAGCCGCACACAGAACGCAAACAATCGCAACTGTTGAAATTTTCAAATCTTTTTTCATAACTCTCTCTAAACGACTTTTATTTTATCACATTTTGCGAATCGGCGTCAATACCTTTTCAGCATCAAATCCCTTTTTTCAACCTTTTTGTGATTAAAATTCGTATCTGATACCAACCGATATTGAATTATCCAAGATTAAACCAATCTTGTTTTCCAAGTACGCCCCATGCAATGCCGCTGCGCCATCGTAATATTCAAAATCGCGCTTGTGCTTTGTACCGGTAAACCCAGCCAAGCGATAGCGAATATCCAGAACCAGATTGTCGTCCAGTTCCTGGGTATAACCCAACATTACGCCCGCCATCGGGGATACAGACGTCTTGTCACCATCACCTGATTTGAAATTTTCCCAACTCAGTTTTGTTGTTGGCACGGCAACGCCCAAGCCACCACCGACATACAAACCATTTGCAAAATCATAATAACCGTTCGCCATCAAATACGGCACAGACAATTTGAACGAGAAACCATTATCTTCGTCCGAGAATTGACCAATATAGCCGCCCTCGATTTCGCCACGCCATACGTAATTAAAGTAGCGTCCGGCGGCCAAACTGCCCCCGAATACGGGCTCAAACGAATAATCGTCTGAATTAAAATCGTTATTTGCCCCTGGGAAATTTGAACTATATTTATTCTTCCAGTTCAGGAAACTGACCTCTGCACGACCAGTGATGTACCACCCCGTCTTGGCCTTGTCCATATAATCGTATGTGACATTATATCCACCACGATTGTCGCGCTGAACATAACTGGGGGCGGCATTTGCCGCAGTTGCCAAGCCCAGCAAGACAACCAATGAAACTAATTTTTTCATAGTGATTTTCTCCTCCAAATTTTTTCTTAGTATATCACATTTTGACAGGCATTCCAAAACATAAAAAAAACAAATATTGACATCTTTTTATGAAATTTGCTAAATTCCAAGTATAGGACTGATTATAAAAGGGAAAATTATCATGAAAAAAATTCTGATTGCATTGACTGTTCTGGGTTTGGCTGCATGCAGTGGCACACCAAAAAACATCAATGATGACAAGGTGTTTTATGAATTTGATTCCGCACACGTGTCAGACGCTGCACGACGTGATTTGAAAAAACAGTCGCGCTATATGAAACGCCACAGTGACACTGACGTTGTTATGGAGGGGCACTGTGACGAACGCGGTTCAACAGAATACAATTTGGCACTGGGCGCGTTGCGCGCGGGCAATGCCGCACACGTTTTAATTCGCGATGGTATTGAACCAGAACGCATAAAAACAATTTCATATGGCAAGGAAAACCCACAGTATCTGGGCACAGGCGAAGAAGTTTGGGCAAAAAATCGTAACGCCACAACCAAAGTTGTTGAAAAGAAATAAAAAACGGGGCATCGCCCCGTTTTTTAGAGCATAGATAATAGAGCATAGATAATAGATAGTGCGCCGTTTGGCGCACAACTTTATTTACTGGATTGCTTCACTACGTTCGCAATGACAGTCG
>UROD01000072.1 GCA_900549365.1 uncultured Rickettsiales bacterium
GGCATTAACACCGCCGTTGACGGCGTAAGCTTTTCTATAGAAAAAGGCCGGATCCTTGGAATCGTAGGGGAGTCCGGATGTGGAAAAAGCGTCACCTCCATGTCCATCCTTCAGCTTCTGGGCAGCAACGCCCGGATCTCTGGCGGCAGCATCAGGCTGGATGGAAAAGAGCTGGTAGGGCTTCCAGAGAAGGAGATGTGCCGGATCCGCGGAAATGATATCGCCATGATGGCAGAATTTGTCGATCGTGCACACAAACAAAATATAAAACTGGATTTAATAATTGTTGATGGCGGAATTGCACAATGGCGTATTGCACACAAAACCGTACCAGACATTCCAATACTTGGTGTCACCAAGGGCGAGGTTCGCAACGGCGACGAACACTTTATTATGCCCGATGGCACAATCAATCGTGATATACCAAAAGATTCACGCCTGTTTTTACTGTTACGTGCCGTCCGTGACGAGGCACATCGTTTTGTCATCACATATCATCGCACCGTACGCGCAAAAACTATGACATCGTCTGTACTGGACGATATTGATGGCATTGGCCCAAAACGTAAACGTGCCCTGTTGACACACTTTGGTTCTGTGCGCGAAATCGCCGATGCCGATATGCCTGCCCTGTTACGCGTACCAGATTTGGGTCGTGGTGCTGCTGAAAAAATTTATGCCTATTTCCATTCAGGGGTGGTATAATACAAGCATTCATGATTTATAAACAACAAAGGAGTATAACCATGAAATATTTTGTGAACTTTTTATCAGCATTCCGCATTGCAGCATCTTTTTTGATAATTCCAACAATGCTTTTTGGTATGTTCAAAACAACATTTGTGCTGTATGTGCTGGGTGCGATATCTGATTGGTTTGACGGATTCTTGGCACGTAAATATAACGTATGCAGCAAACTGGGCGGCGTAATGGATCACATCGGCGATAAATTGTTGGTTTGCAACACATTGATTATGTTGGCGGTTATGATGCGTGCTTGGTTTATCATTGTTCCTGTCATTTTAATGATTGCACGCGAATTGTATATCAGTGGCCTGCGTGAATTTTTGGGCACACAGAAAATTGAAATGCCTGTGCCAAAATATCGCTTTTCAATGGGCAAAATCAAAACAACATTTCAAATGATTACAATTGCTGCATTCTTGGCTTTCTTTGTTGTTGCCGCTACTATTACACCCGACACAACCAGTCGCGTGACAATATACGCATTGCAGATTTTGCCACAGATTGGATTGTATGGTTTGTGGATATCATTGGCGGCGTCCTTAATCAGTGCGGCACAATACACACGCACGTTCGCCCAAAAATTAAAACAGGTAAAATAATAAAACCAAACACAAAAACACCGGCAAAATTGCCGGTGTTTTTTTATTGCAAAAAAAATGCGCTATGTGCACGATTTCATGCACATAGCGCGATTTTTAGAACCAACCTTTTTTGCTTGATTTTGTTTCAGCAAACTCGGTCAAAATTTTCTTTTGTTTTTCGGTTAACTTGGTCGGAATTTGAACATTTACCAAAATGTACAAATCGCCAAAACTGCCTGCACGACGCGATGGCATACCATGTCCACGAACGCGTAATTTTTCACCAACCTGTGTACCCGATGGAACTTTGACAGACAACTTTTTATCGTCAATGGTATCTACCTCTATCTCGCCCCCCATGGCCAGTGTTGTGAATGGAATATCAATCCGCGATATCAAATCCGCGCCCACGCGTTCAAAACGCGCATCTGGTCTGACATGCACATCCAGATAAAAGTCGCCCGACGGTGCGCCGTTTTGTCCGGCCTCGCCCTGACCTGCCAAGCGCAGACGCGCACCATCATCAATTCCTGCTGGAATTTTCACGTCCAACGTTCTTGATTTGTGTACTGTGCCCGTGCCGCCACATTCGCTGCACTTTTTATCAATTTTGCGCCCCAGACCGTTGCATTCCGGACATGGTGTTTCCATCGCAAAGAACCCTTGGCGTGTATGAACATACCCCGTACCGCCGCATTTCGGACATGCGGGTGCGGGCTTGCCATCATCGGTACCGTTGCCGTGACATTTTTCACACTCAACATTACTGGAAAATTTAACAGTATGCGTTGTGCCAAAATATGCATCTTGTAATGAAATGGTAACATCGTCCAGCAAATCGCGACCACGATTTTGTTGCGCGCCACGTGCCGCACCGCCACCAAAATCACCAAATCCGAAACCACGCATTGCCTCGCGCAAGATGTCATCCATACCGGCGCCACCACCCATATCAAAGTGAAACGCACCATTACCGAATGGATTACCACCACCAAAACCCGCACCAGCCGACGCGCCATTGCCACCGGCAAACGCCGCATCGCCAAAGCGGTCATACGCCGCACGCTTTTGCGGGTCTTTCAGAATATCAAACGCATTGTTGATTTCTTTGAATTTTTCTTCGGCGGATTTATCACCTGGGTTTTTATCAGGGTGATATTGCATAACCAATTTATGGTACGCTTTTTTAATATCAGCGTCCGACGCGTCGCGCGCCACGCCCAAAACTTCGTATGGATTTTTGTTCATAATCTCAGGCCTATTATTTTCTAGATGTTGAATATATAGGCCGATTATATAAAAAATCAAGACCCGAAAACTGTTTCGCTTGCGAAAAATGAAATTTTGCGCTAATAATACGGTGCTATGACAGAAAATAATACACACACATATGACGCATCAGATATTCAGGTATTAGAAGGCCTAGAACCCGTTCGCCTGCGCCCCGGCATGTACATCGGTGGCACGGACGAAAAGGCGTGGCATCACCTGCCGATTGAAATCATGGATAACTCGATTGACGAGGCCGTGGCCGGCTTTGCCAAGAAAATCACCGTGAACCTGATTGATGCAAAAACCATTGAAATTACCGACGACGGACGTGGTATTCCGGTTGATGAACACCCAAAATACCCCGGCAAATCCGCGTTAGAGGTTATTTTGACCACTCTGCATTCGGGGGGCAAGTTTAATAATAATGTTTATAAAACCAGTGGCGGTCTGCAC
>UROD01000073.1 GCA_900549365.1 uncultured Rickettsiales bacterium
CACACGTCCAAGTCCGCCAGCAAATCCGCCACAGACAACAAATCATCAGATATCGCGCGAATGTCCGCAATCAGGTTTGCAATAATATCATTTTCGATACCTGTTGCGCGCTCGGCCGCACTGCGTACATTATTGTCCAAATCAATCAGTTGTGCGGTGGTGAAACGCATATTGCCCGCCAATGTCTGACGATGTATAAATCCTGATTCTGGCACCATCAGTGCGTCGGCACGTGCCGATGGCACTTCAATAAAATACCCCAAGACATTGTTATATTTGATTTTCAGTGTATGCACACCGGTTTGCGTCGCATACTGTGATTGCAGACCCGCGATTGTTTCTTTGGCCCCGTGTGCCAATGCGCGCATATTGTCCAACGCGACATCAAACCCATCACGAATAGTGCCACCATCACGGAAAAATGTCGGTAATTCATCCGCCAGCGCATGCGCCAATTTTATTGCCAAATCACTGTGCGTGTTTATATTTGCAAATTGCGCCGCCAACCCCGCATCCAAACGCGGCCCCATCATTTTGAAATTCGGCAATTCAATCAAGAAATCCGCAACATGACGCATATCACGTGGCGTCCCGCGCCCCGACAACAGGCGCGTCAAACTGCGCCCGACGTCCGGTACAGATGACAGTGATGCCGCAACGGTCGCCATAACATCACTGTTCAAAATCATATGACCAATGTGTTCCTGACGATTGCGAATTTCCGTCGCATCGCCCGACAATGTACGCAAATAGCCACGCAATTTACGCGCGCCCGCCGCAGTTTTTGTCGTGTCCAAAACATCAATCAAACACGCGCCACCATCTGATATTGGGGCATCTATTTCCAAACTGCGCCATGTGGCAGAATCAACCAATAATTGTGCGCCCGACTTGAATACATACGGTGCACGAAATGTTGTTGTGGCATCACGCTGGGTATTAAACAAATATCCCGCCAGAATTTGAATTGCAGACATTGCCTGCACATCTGTTGTGCCATCAATTGCGCCCGAAAATATACGTGATACAATCTGGTCAATGTCCGCACGGTGATACAGTTTTTCATACACTGGCGTTGTCTTGAACACATCGCGCAGGTGTTGAATGGTTTCTGTTTCTGCGTCGCGTTCAGGATAAATAACCTCTGCTGGATTTATGCGAACCAAATCATCCAATACGTCGGCGGTGCGACCAACAAAAAATTCACCCGTTGAAATATCACACCCTGCGATATCAAACGCATCGGCATTTGGTACAACCGCAACCAAGAAATTAGAATTTTTTGGTGTCAGCAAATTTTCATCGGTCAATGTTCCCGATGTCAAAACACGAATGATTTTGCGTTCTATGTATTTATGACCACGCGCCTTGGCCTGTGCGGGGGTTTCCATTTGTTCAACCAGCGCAACCTTGAACCCTGCGCGAACCAAGCGACCAAAATAGTTGTCCGCCGCATGCCACGGAATCCCGCACATTGGAATATCCACACCATCGCCGTCCGTGCCGCGCGCCGTCAAAACCAGCCCCAAATTTTGGCTGATTATTTTTGCATCTTCGAAAAAAGATTCGTAAAAATCCCCCAAACGAAACATCAACAGTGCATCTGGATTTTCGGATTTCATATCCATGTACTGTTGCATAACTGGGGTCAGTTTTGGTTTTTCCATTTTGCGACGCGCCTATGCTTGCGTTTCAACCTTTAACGTTTCGATTTTCAGTTCTGCTTCTTTCAGCAACTGTTCGCAATATGCCTTTAACTTGATACCCTGTTCGTACGCCGCCACAGAATCCGCCAACGGCAATTCACCAGATTCCATTTTCTTGACCAATTCGGTCAGTTGCTTGTACGCATCTTCAAACGATAGTTTTTTGTCGTCCATTTCTGTGCCTTTGTTTTGTTGGTCTAAATGTACAAGATAAAATGCCGATTGTAAAGGGTCAGTTTTTTTATAATTCGCCCTGCTCTAAACAGTTGCAAAGCAGAAAAGATTCTTTTATAGTAGTAATGTCATGGTGTGTTGCCATGATGGGGTCTGATAGCCCGTTTCGTGCGTCGGAATAAGTTCCGAATGCGCACATGCGCATTTTTTATTACGACGAAAAATATACTCCTGAACCAACCGGTCAGGAGGGTTGCGAATATATTGAATAAGCACACAATTCACGAAATTGTTATCAGCCTCCTGACCACCAAAATAACTTGGTGGTTTTTTCGTACGAAAAAACAACAGGGGGTAAAACAATGAAAGCAAAAATAATCACAAGTATCGCACTGGCAATTATCGCTATGCCAAATCTGGCGCACGCCGCATGCGTAGATCTGAACACATGTCTAGAAACAGCGGCCAGCGGATATTGCTGCTGTAACAGCGGCACATCGCATTCAGAATACTATTGCGATTCCGGATACACATTATCTGGAACAACGTGCAGCCGCGCCGACACCACTGGCAGCGACGAAACCGGAACATATGTAATATCATACGGAACGTGTGATGCCTATTTATTAGAATACGATTGCTATGTAACGAAATTGCAATCATCTATTGGCCGTTCTGAAAACTGCATGTGCAATATGTAGAAAGGTGAAATAAATGAAACGCATATTTATTTTCGCCATTTGTATGGCAACGCTGGGGCGCACCGCCATTGCTGCATGCACACAAACCGGAAAAAGATATATATCTTGTTCTGCTGGGTATTATTTATCTGGGGGGACGTGTACACGTTGCCCCGCCATTGGTAATACATATGGCACAACGCCGGACAATAACACGGGCGATATAACGTCGTGCAGCATTGCCGGCAATACCCAATGGGGCGAAGACAGCCGTGGATTCTATATCTATGAAGGTGACTGCCACTATTCTAACTAAAAAACACCGGTATTTTCCGGTGTTTTTTTATAGAGTTCAAAGTTCAAAGTTCATCTGTCTCCGCTACGCTTCGCCGCGATAAAAATTTTGTGCGCTACGCGCAACATAAAATAAACTGGATTGCCACGCGTCGCTGCGCTTGCTCGCAATGACAGAGAT
>UROD01000074.1 GCA_900549365.1 uncultured Rickettsiales bacterium
ACGATTCAAAACCTCGCGTCCGCCCTTGGTTGCCATTCTTTCACGAAAACCGTGTGTCTGGACACGGCGTGTCTTAGATGGTTGATATGTACGTTTTGTTGCCATAACTAAATCCTTTTGCGCGTATATTTAACCACAGGTTTTTATAAAACGCAACCTTTTTATTTAGATTTTACCAATCCCAGTTTTCCCAGCCCTTCCAGCATCAGGTAATAAGAGAACAGCAGTGAAAACAGTCGCCAAAATGGTAAAAACATAGTTTCGTCCCGTAGTTTTATTATTTTGTGTGCTGTAATTTTTTGCGCAACGCACTAATTGCAGCGTTTTTAACCGAAACAACCCGCGTGGCTGCCCCTTCGGCTGCGTTTAACAGGTGCAGGGTCAATGCTGTGTTCATACGTATTCCGCGTAATTGCATACGCAGAAGACTATTGCGGTCGCCGGTCATTTCCAGCATATCGTCAACAGTGTCTTGTGTATCTTGAACGGCTTGTTTCAGTTTTTTCATGGTGTGCTCAGCGTATCACAAATCTTGCTTTTGTCAATGCGTTTTTTAGGGTTTATGTCTTGACCAAAAGCGTAAAAATTTGCTATTCTCGTTGTATAAAAAATAGGGGAAAAGTAAGTATGTCAGAAATAATCAATAATACCGATGACACGGCCGTTAAAATTCCACAGTCGTCCATTGAACATGAAATGCGTACCAGTTTCTTGGACTATGCAATGTCTGTTATTGTAGACCGCGCATTGCCTGATGTTCGCGATGGTTGCAAACCCGTACATCGTAGAATTTTGTACGTTATGAACGATGTTGCGCCTGCAACCAAGCCGACGGTTAAATCTGCCCGTATTGTGGGCGAGGTTATGGGTAAATACCACCCACATGGCGACAGTTCTATTTACGAGGCCATGGCCCGTATGGCACAGGACTTTTCTATGGGCGAAACCTTGGTCCAGGGTCAGGGTAACTTTGGTTCGCGCGACGGGGACAAACCCGCGGCCATGCGTTATACAGAGGCACGCCTGTCCAAACTGGGCGCGTCGCTGATGGACGATATGGACAAAGATACTGTTGATTGGCAACCGAACTTTGACGGTTCTTTGCAAGAACCTGTGGTTTTGCCGACCAAGTTCCCAAATTTGTTGGTCAATGGTGGTTCTGGTATTGCGGTTGGTATGGCAACAAACGTCCCAACGTATAACTTGGGCGAAATCTGCAATGGTATTTTGGCAATTCTGGACAACCAAGATATTTCAGACGATGAATTATTTGGCATTATCCCTGGGCCTGATTTCCCGACGGGTGCGGTAATTATGGGGCGCGCTGGTGCGTACAAGGCGCACACAACTGGTCGTGGTTCAATTATTATTCGCGCAAAAACTCATATGGAAAAATTCCATGATCACGATGCAATCGTCGTGGACGAAATCCCGTATCAGGTCAACAAGGCACAAATGATTATCAAAATCGCCGAATTGATAAAAGATAAACGTATCGAGGGTATCGCCGAAATCCGTGATGAATCGTCCAAGGAAGGCCTGCGCATCGTTATTGAATTAAAGCGTGATGCGATTGCGGATGTCGTACTGAATCATTTGTTCCAGTACACAGAAATGCAGACGAATTTCCCAGTGAATATGATGGCGTTGAATCGTGGTCGCCCGATGTTATTCAATATTCGTGGCGTTCTGGACGCGTTTATCGATTTCCGGTGCGAGGTTATTCGTCGCCGCACGATTTTCGATTTGAACAAGGCACGTGCACGTGCGCATACATTGCTGGGCCTGTCCGTTGCTGTCGGCAATTTGGACGAGGTTATTGAACTGATTAAATCCAGTCCAAACCCAGATGCCGCGCGTGATGCATTGATATCGCGTGGTTGGCGTGCGTCGGACATCGAATCGTATATTCAACTGATTGATGATCCAAACACAGAATACAAGGACGGCATGTTCTATATGTCCGAAGATCAGGCACGTGCAATTTTGGAATTACAGTTGCATCGTTTGACCGGTTTGGAACGCGACAAGATTCACGAAGATTTGACCGAACTGGGCGCGTTGATAAAAGACCTGTTAGACATTTTGGGCAGTCACGAACGTATCGTTCAAATCATTCGTGATGAAACCGCCTCTGTGCGTGATAACTGGTCATCACCACGTCGCACAGAAATTTCCGATGCCGAAATCGACATTGATATCGAAGATTTGATTGCCCGCGAAGATATGGTTGTCACCGTGTCGAACACTGGTTATATCAAACGTGTTGCGCTGGATACATATCGTGCACAAAAGCGCGGTGGCAAAGGGCGCAATGCCATGACAACCAAAGATGACGATTACGTGGTTCAGGTGTTTGTTGCAAACACGCACACCCCACTGTTATTTTTCAGTTCCAAGGGGTTGTGTTATAAACTGAAAACCTACAAG
The DNA here is from genome assembly GCA_900549365.1 of uncultured Rickettsiales bacterium. Taxonomy (GTDB): domain Bacteria; phylum Pseudomonadota; class Alphaproteobacteria; order Rs-D84; family Rs-D84; genus Enterousia. The sequence goes on from UROD01000074.1 coordinate 2,431, forward strand.
TTGCCAGAGGCAGCTGCAGCGGCCAAGGGACGCCCATTGGTCAACCTGTTGCCACTGGAAAATGGCGAAACAATTACGGCAATCCTGCCAGTACCCGAAGAAGAGGTTGAACGCGTCCGTGCATCGGGCAAGGAACATTTCTTGATGTTCGCAACTGCGTCTGGGACGGTGCGTCGCAACCGTATGTCTGATTTTGATTCGATTCGTGCAAACGGTAAAATTGCAATGAAATTGGACGAAGGTGACAGTTTGATTTCTGTCCTGCCATGTAACGAAGAACAGGACGTATTCTTGGCAACATATCGTGGTCGCTGCATACGATTCCCAGTGGATGAAATCCGCGTATTTGCCGGCCGTAATTCAACCGGTGTGCGTGGTATGAATCTGGGCGCAGATGATCGTATCATTGGTATGGCGATGTTGACGCATGGTGAATCTGATGCGGCGGTTCGCGCGGCATACATTAAACAATCACGTGCGGCAC
>UROD01000075.1 GCA_900549365.1 uncultured Rickettsiales bacterium
CACCAAGAGAAGTATTTTTGTTGGTTGGAGGGTTGCGAATATATTGAATAAGCACACTATCTCAACGAGATTAGCTCTTAACCTCCAACCACCTGAATTTTCTGGTGGTTTATTTTTTATGGGGGACATATGGTGAATATTGCAAAAACCTTGGACGAACGGGCGTTTAATTTGCGCTTTGGCGAATTTATACGACGCGCGCGTGAAATGATGGGCATCAGCCAGAAAGAATTAGGACAGCGCACAGGCATAACATTTCAACAAATTCAAAAGTATGAATCTGGCAAGAGTGCTGTATCTGTATTTCGTATGTACCAGATATCGTGCGCGTTGGAATTATCGTTGCTGGCATTCTTTGAAAATGATTTTCCTGTTGCACCGTGCAGGGTTTTGGACAGTGCCCGTGTGCGCGATTTGTTGAATGAAATGTCGGGTGTGGTGCGCGCACTGCGCCAAGAATTGTTTTGAAAAAACGTCCCGTTCGGGACGGTTTTTTAATATTCAATCACACGACGTGTGGTGTGTGTGCCGGCGGGCACATAATGCACAACTGGTTGATATTCTTGGTAATGGTCAATAACCTCTGTGTATTTCTTGACACGAATTGGGCGCATTGCGGGTGCGCGACGGGCGCAACCACGGGTCAAATCCGCAGATGATTTTACACGTGCGCATGGTGTTCCAACGCGTGCAGGTTTCGCAACCTGTGGCGCGGTGTATACGTCATCGGTATATTCAACGGTATTTACCTGAACAGATTCATACGTTGTTTCGGTTGTTGTTTCGTTGCACGGGCACGCGTGTGCGCCGGCGGTCAGAATTGCGGCAAAGATGCCCAAAATAGTGATACGTTTCATGTTAAAAACCTGTGTTATTACAGTATGAAATATACGGTCAGGGGCGGCGTATGTCAACTGTTTTTAAGGTGTGGAAACATATTGAAAAATCCAATATTTATTTGACTTTTATGGGGGGCTGGTATAGAATACGCACGCGCGAAAGAAATTTTGCGTAACCGAATGGTGAAAATAATAAACTAAACCAAAGGGAAAATCATATGATTGAAAAGAACTGGATGACCCTGATTAAGCCGAAAAAGCTGAATATCACGGTCGACGAACATAACCCAAATTTGGCAAAACTGGTTGCCGAACCATTGGAAAAGGGATTTGGACTGACATTGGGTACGGCGTTGCGTCGCGTACTGTTGTCGTCGTTGCAGGGCTGTGCGCCAATCTATATCAAGATTGATGGTGTTCAGCACGAATTTTCCAGCTTGCAGGGTGTTCGCGAAGATATCACAGACATTATCTTGAACCTGAAAGGTGTTTATTTCAAAGCATTGACCGAAGGTCAGCACAAGGCAACCCTGAAAGTCAAAGGGCCAGCCGTTGTTACCGCAGGCATGATTGAAACATCTGGCAGTGTCGAAGTGATGAACAAAGACGTTGAAATCTGCACACTGGATAAAAACGCGAATTTGGATATGGAAATCACATTGGCAACAGGCCGTGGTTACGTTCCTGCATCTGCGCACGCAGACGGACTGCCACTGGGCGTGATTCCTGTTGATTCCATTTTCTCGCCAATTTTGAATGTCGCAACTGCTGTTTCTGAAACACGTGTTGGTCAGTCAACAGATTACGACAAATTGGAAATGACCGTCAAAACCAACGGTTCTGTTTCGCCCGAAGATGCAATCGCATTTGCCGCGCGTATTTTGACAGACCAACTGGTTGTCTTTATCAATTTCGAAGATCCTGCACAGGTCAATGCCCCAGCCGAAGAAGAAAAGGCCAAGGATGCATTGCCATTTGATCCAAAATTGTTAAAGCATGTTGACGAACTGGAATTGTCTGTTCGTGCAAACAACTGTTTGAAGAACGACAAAATCAACTGGTTGGGCGAATTGGTTCAAAAAACCGAAGCCGACATGTTGAAAACCCCGAACTTTGGCCGCAAGTCCTTGAATGAAATCAAGGTTCAGTTAGAGGCCATGGGTCTGGGATTGGGTATGGAAGTACCAGGTTGGCCACCTGAAAATATTGCGGAGTTGGCCAAAAAGTACGAAGACCCCTACAAATAAATTAAATTCTGTGGGCTCTTGTCGCGATTGCCGGTTCTTATGTAGGTCAACTACACTGCGAACCGTCAATCGCTTCCAATAATCTCACACAATTTAATTTCTAGATATGCTAGGAGTGAAGATTTTTCTGGCACATCAAATCCCACATTACTGGTAAAAAAATCAGGATGTGGCGTCTCAACAATCCCCAGCGTTCTGGGGCAGAAGCAAAAATAAAGGAGTAATCTGATGAGACACGCAAAAGCAGGTCGCACATTCAATCGCGACACAAACGCACGCAAAGCACTGATGGCTGGCTTGGTGAAGAACTTGATTGAAAAAGAACAAATTAAAACTACTTTGCCAAAGGCAAAAGATTTGCGCAGTGTTGTTGAAAAACTGATTACTCGCGCAAAGAATGACACGGTTGCCAACCGTCGTTTGACAGCATCTGAATTGGGCAATGCGTCTGATGCCACTGTTAAAAAACTGTTCACGGTTTTGGGCCCACGCTATGCCAAACGCCCAGGCGGCTATACCCGCGTATTAAAGGCAGGGTTCCGTTATGGTGATGCTGCGCCAATGGCGATTATTGAATTGGTTGATCGTGACGAAAACGCGAAAAAGGTTGTAAAACCAGCCGACGCTGCGGAAAAAACAGCAACAGATGCAGAACCTGCGAAAAAGGCCAAGGCCGAAAAACCAGCCGTCAAGGTTGAAAAAGAAGCCCCAAAAGCCGCCAAAGCATCGACAGCGACGAAAAGTGTTGCAGTGAAACGCCGCGCCACCGGCAAATAAAATAAATTCTGTGGACGCCTGTTGCGTTCACAGTT
>UROD01000076.1 GCA_900549365.1 uncultured Rickettsiales bacterium
ATAAATCTTTCCCGTTTCCGGCGTATGCGGTATTAGCGTTCGTTTCCAAACGTTATTCCCCAGTGATGGGCAGTTTCCCACGCGTTACTCACTCGTGCGCCACTAGCTCCACAGGGCAAGCCCTGCTTCACCCGTTCGACTTGCATGCCTAAGACCTGCCGCCAGCGTTCGTTCTGAGCCAGGATCAAACTCTCAAGTTCTTAAAAAACTTGGGTTTAAGTCCTGTGCATACAAACAACACTGACATAATATCAGTTCGTCTTTACATATATATAATTCGCAAGACAAGTTTTTAACGAGGTTTCATATGTAAAACCTACTACCTGTCTAGGATATGCACATTGACTTAGTCAAAGTTTGGATTTTTCCAAATTCAACTGTCTGCATATCTCTTCTTGAACGATTTTTGATTTGCATCAAAAATCACTTGATGAGCTGCTTTTATTCACAATGTTTGCGAGTTTATCAGGAACCCTATTCATTTGGCTATTCCGATAACCGCAGAATTTCAGGGGTTGAGAGTTTTTTTTGATTTGTTCTCAACTTGAAAGCCCGCATAGTATGAGTCCTATTTCCAAAAAAGTCAAGCGCTTTTTAGAAAATAATTTTGAAAAAATTTAACCCAACCGACAAAAACATCACCAACACACTGAAATTTCAAGATTTTTTTATTGTGAAAAAAATCAAACTTTTTCATTTTTTTATTTTTTATTGTTATCGCACGAATCGAGATTTGCGAAAATTACGATTCGGTTTCAGAAAAAAACGCCCGAAAAATCGGGCGTTTTTACGTTTCTTCAACGATTCGAATATCAAAAACGGTACATAAAGCCCAATTTAATCATTGGATAGAACTTTATATCGTCCAGTTCGCTTTGGGCATCAGCCAAGGCCTCTGCTTTTACACGGTCAACCTCTGCCTGTTCCGCAGAACTGCTGACTGGTTTCCACGTGCTGGCTGCGGTATCATAATATTCCAAACCGGCAAACGGCACATCCAGATTCAGTTGCGCCGTCTTGCTTGTAAACACAACACCAGCGTCCATATAAATCTTGAACCCTGCAAACAGCCCCAAATCAAAACCAGTCCCCAGATATGGGCCAGAATATTTCCAATCCGCGCGGGCTGTGCCGTGTACGCTGTTTCCTGTATAGCGGTACAAGTTATCCATCAACTTGAACTCAAACGCATCAGACGGCAATCCGTCTATTTTTCCAGACAAGTTCGCGTCCACGTCCAGTTTTCCGGTATAATAACCACCAGTCAATCGCAAACCGCCCCAAAACCATGTGTTACCAAACGGGTAAAAATCAACCAACGCCGCCACGTGATGCGCTTTGATTTCGCCATCATTTATGGTCAGATTGTCACCAATATCAATGCCACTGCTGCCCATAGCACTGTCTACGGCTGAATTTATTGCAGATTTTACCGGACGCGTGCTGGCAAAATCGACACGGAAGCCAAATCTTTTCAGCCAAAAAGAATCAAAATCTTTGTTTGCGTATCCAACAAAGCCGTTCAAGCCACTGGTAGCAGATGCCCCCAGCCCCACCTGAACACCATGCAACCATTCGCGCGATGTTTTTTCCGCAATCGCTGTATCAGATGTGTTTTCTGTTATGGTTTCTGATGTCGTCGTTTCTGCGGCATATGTCGCCGGCATAATCATCATAGCAGCAACTGCACTGCACAGGATTTTTTTCATATTTTCTCCTTTGTTAGTGATTATATTCATAATAATAGATGCCATGTGTGCCGCACAAGCAAATTTTCTGTTTAATTCAAACCGTTTTTGTGATACTATTCATGGTATGAAGACGAATATTTTAATTTTATCGTCCCTGCTGTGTATGTGTGGGGCGAACAGTGCCAACGCATCTGAATGTATTGGTGCTGGTTGTGATATTGAACCAATGATTGGGCAACCTGTCCAGTTGGGTACTTTTGATACCCCTGTGGTTATGGCGGAACCAATGACACCTGCAAATACACCAATGCAGTATGTCTATTTGGATCACAGACCAATGCAACAGACAAAGTTGCTGAGCATTAAACCAGTAGAACCTGATAATCGTCCCGCATTGTGGGACGGCGTTCAGGGTAAATATACCCAGAAAAAGTTTGACAAGACCGTAGATTGGCGCGATGGCGTACCTGTTTGGGACGATTCGATTGTGTCATATCGAGACAAGGATTTTTCGGACTGGTTTTTGGAACCATTGCCAGAATTATACATTCGTGATGCGGATGTCCCCAGCACGACTGACCCAGCGGTTGCGATGTACAACCAAACAATGGATGACGCCGCAGCAACACGCGCACGCGTTGAAGAATTGCTGAGCCCGCAAAAGCCACGCGATAATTTGTGGACAAACGATACCGTTGCGCCACGCCCAGAATACACCGCCCAAGATATGACGGAAAGTGTTCAGGTTGTGTTTGGTCGCGCCGACGGTTGCCCATTTGAAACAGAAACAGAATGCACCATTTGGCGTCGCAAACCCGTTGTACACGAGGTTGTTGCCCCGCGCAGCGCAAAAATTCAGGACTTTCGTATGGCCGAATTTATTGACGCGACAAAATGCGATGCAGATATTGATGCCACAAATCCAGCGGCCGCGCCGTTAGTTGCGCGCTATAAAATGCTGATGAATTCGGCGAATGCGTGCTGCACCGATGGTATGGTGTATGCATTGCGCAGCGCGGGCGCATCAGATGGACTGATTTACAAGTTTATGTCAGACGACGCGAATTTCTATGGTTTTGGGTCGCGTTGCCTGATGATGACAGACAAGGAATTGGACACCAAGTATCCAAATACCGCAACTGCGGCGG
>UROD01000077.1 GCA_900549365.1 uncultured Rickettsiales bacterium
CGCCAATCAGGCGACGCCCGCCAACACGACTGCTGGCCACCATGCCATAGCCCCCTTCGGCGGTATGACCCGTTTTCAGTCCGTCTGCGCCCGCCATAATAAACAGCAGTTTATTATAGTTCAACGTGTGCGTGCGTCCCCATTCGCGACACCAGTCGGTCTGGTGTTCGGCAAATTCAAAACGTTTGGTTGCAAACATAGGATAGATTTCTGGATAATCAGCAATGATGTGCGTGGCCAATGTTGCTAATTCGCGACTGGTCATCAAATTGTTCGGGTCGGGCAATCCACTGGCATTACCGAATGTCGACAGTGGCATACCGATTGCGCGCGCCTTTTTCGCCATTAAATCAGTGAATGCGATTTCAGAGCCCGCCAGTTTTTCCGCCACAACCACCGATGCGTCGCCCCCCGACAGTACAATCAGTCCTAAAATTAAATCACGCACAGACACGGTCTGACCCGCTGTCAGACAAATCTTGCTGGCGGGATACCACAGTGGGTTTTTATAGTCGGCATTCTGGCTGACGGGTAATCTGTCGTCCATGGTCAGACGCCCCGCCTTGATTTCGTCAAACAGCACGGTCAGCGTCATCAGTTTTATCATTGACGATGGCGGCATCAGCGTATCAGCATTTTTTGCCACAATTTCCGTACCTGAATCATAGTCAATCAAAAACGCCGAACGTGCACGTGTTGAAAAATCAGCATTTGCAGCGGTTGAAATCAGTGAAAGTATAATTGCGAATATTTTCTTGTTCATGATGCCATGATACTAGCAAGAATATCGCCCATTGCCAACAAATTTTTATGCCATATGCGCAATAAATTCGTCGCCATTGATATCAGTCAACAAAACGTCGCAAACCGTGCGCGCTGGAATCGCGTCGCCAACGATTTTTACAGATATATCGTGCGGGTCGCGCGCCATATTTTTCTCTTCGACCAAAACTTGGACGGTTTTGCCGATTTGTTGGCGCATAAATTCCAATTTATTGGCGTTTGCTGCATCGGTTATGATTTTTACGCGTTGTTTGCTGGTGTTGTGCGGAACTTGGTCGGGCATGGTTGCCGCAACCGTATCAGGGCGCGGGGAAAAGGGAAACGCATGAATCTTTATCGGGCGCGTCGCGCGTACTAATGCCAATGTGTCATTAAAATATTCGTCGGTTTCCCCAGGAAAACCGCATATAATATCCCAACTGAACGTAATGTCATCGCCTGCGGTGGCAACTATTTTGCGCACCATTTCCGCATTGTGACGGCGACGCATAGCGCGCAGAATGGCATCACACCCAGATTGCATAGACAGGTGCAGGTGTGGCATCATACGTGGTTCGTTATGCATTAAATCAATCAGTTTGAAAATTTGTGGCGACGCCGGATCCATTGACGACAGGCGCAATCGTTGAATTTCTGGTACGTCGCGCAGTAATTGCGCGCATACGTCTGAAATCAGCATACCATCACGAGCATATGACGCCGTGTCAACGCCGGTCAGGACTATTTCTGTAAAACCGCGCGCCACGGCGGTGCGCGCATCATTCAAAATATCGGCGTACGCAAATGAAACCGATGGCCCGCGCAACGCCCGCGTAATGCAATATGTGCATTGATGATTGCAACCGTTCTGAACCTGAATAAATTGCTTGGACAATACGGTGTCGCCGCGCGCAAAGTTCGCCACACGTGGATTCTCGAAATGACATGGTGCGTCTGCCAGTGCGGTCAAATATGCGGACAGATGCATTTTATCGCGGTTATCAACAACGATTGCGTTCGGAATCTGTAAAAACAGGTCGGGGTTGCGTGTGGCGGCGCATCCTGTTACAAAAATAGGGGCGTCAGGATTTTCACGTGCGATTTTGCGAATAGTTTGCCCCGATTGACGCTCGGCCTCGGCTGTGACAGCGCAAGTGTTGACGACAATGGCGGCAGGCATAACGCGCGCCAGCATTTCTTGGATTTTTTCTGATTCCAGTGCGTTCAGCCGACACCCCATAGACAGGGTCACAATGTTATTTTTATTATTTTCTGCTTGCATTTTGTACGTCCTTGGGGCATTATAGCGTGGTTAAAAACGATTTCAACAAAGGATTTTATGATGGCCCGTACCACAAATTCAGATACATTACCATTTGTAGAAAGCCGTTATGAACTGGGAATGTTGGCGTCCCAGCGTGTTCGCGACTTGAACGGTGGGGCAACGCCTGTGGTCGAAAAAAACGACGACAAATTGACGGTTGTTGCACTGCGTGAAATTGCCAGTGGCAAATTGGATGTGAACAACGTTCGCCACGAATTTATTCAGTCATACAAAGATACCCCTGCGGCCGAAGCAGGCGAAGAATCATTAGAGGTTGGCGCAACCGAAGATCCATTGTTGCGTGAAATTGATGCAGAATTGGAAAACGCATTGGTTGACGAACCTGTTGACCCACAACAGACGGAAAACACAGCGGATTTGTCTGCTGAATAATCTGTCCTACAGATACGGAGACGTCGCATAGTTGGTCTAGTGCGCTACATTGGAAATGTAGTATACCGGCAACGGTATCAAGGGTTCGAATCCCTTCGTCTCCGCCACAAAAATTAAACGCCCCCTTTGTGGGCGTTTTATTTTTGTGTCAGAAATGTTTCGGGGTTCGAACCCGACAA
>UROD01000078.1 GCA_900549365.1 uncultured Rickettsiales bacterium
TGTCGCCTGCGGACTGCGTCCTTGCCGCATCCTGCGCTTCGCTTGGATTCATTGCAAGCGTAGCGTGGCAATCCAGTCAGTAGAGCCGCGCCATCGGCGCACTTTTTTTATTCACTGGATTGCTTCGTCATTTCATTCCTCGCAATGACAAAGTTCACAGGAACGCGCCCCACCCTCAGGTGCGAATGTGGCGGCGTTATGCACTTGCCACGCTTACTCGTAAGCGAACCGCGGTTCGAATCCGGTGACGTGCGACCGGTTTAACAAAAAACACCAACCGTTTGGTTGGTGTTTTTTGTTAAAATGGGGCGGATAACCGGATTCGAACCGGCGACACCTGGTACCACAAACCAGTGCTCTAACCAACTGAGCTACATCCGCCATACTGGTGGAGCTGATCGGACTCGAACCGACGACCCCTTGCATGCCATGCAAGTGCTCTACCAACTGAGCTACAACCCCTTGCGCCGACATATTCTATATTTCTTCTTGCCAAATGTCAAATCAATTTGCTAACCTTTTTACACAAGAAGGAGATTTTAATATGGACTATCAAGCACTGAAAGCAGAAGTTGAACAAAAAACACAGCAAACTCTGGACGTTTTGGCGGGCGAATATGCCGGTCTGCGTACAGGGCGCGCATCTGTGCACTTGTTGGATGGTGTACGCGTTCCGGTTTATGGTTCTGACATGCCATTGAATCAGGTTGCAACCGTTGCCACCCCAGACAACCAGACATTGAGTGTCACCGTTTGGGACATCAATAATGCAGGCGCAGTTGAAAAGGCAATTCGTGATTCTGGATTGGGGCTGAACCCAAATACTGCGGGCGGGGTTATTCGACTGAACCTGCCACCACTGACCGAAGAACGTCGTCGCGAACTGACCAAGGTTGCGGGCAAGTACGCCGAAGAAGCCAAGATTTCTATGCGCAATATTCGCCAAGATGCAATGGGCAAAATCAAACGCGCCGTCACCGACAAGGAAATTTCCGAAGATGACCAGCGTAAATTCGAAGACGATTTGCAGAAAGTGTTTGAAATGCGCGCATCACAGGTTGATGCACAGGCCAAACAAAAAGAAGCCGACATTATGTCTGTCTAGTTTTTTTGGTTATCTGTCACGCAAATTATCACTCACAGCATATTGGATTTAGAAATGTTTAGAATATTCAAAAAGAAAGTACATGATGTCGCCAACGCGCCTGTGCGCGTACCCCAGCATATTGCATTTATCTGCGACGGTAATCGCCGTTGGGCCGAGGCCCGCGGTCTGCCCCCGCTGATGGGGCACAAGGCCGGAATTGCGAACTTTGAAAATCTGGTTGATTGGTACATCGCGCGCGGTGTGTCAACGGTGACATTCTTTATATTTTCCACAGAAAACTGGAATCGTTCCAAAGAAGAAGTCGATTATCTGATGGACTTGTTCTATACAGAATTAAAGAAAAATATGAAGCACGCGCTGGAAAAAAACTTGCGCTATCGTGTGGTGGGTTCGCGTGACCGTTTACCAAAACGTTTGGCACATATGTGCGATAAATTGGAAGAAACGTCGGCTGAAAACACCGGTGGTACGGTTGTGTTCGCGCTGAACTATGGCGGTCAGGGCGAAATTATTGACGCCGTAAATGCCGCGGTGGCTGCTGGCGAACCGGTTACACGCGAAACATTTGAAACATTCTTGGACACAGGCGATTTATTGCCGATTGATTTGATGGTTCGCACCAGTAATGAATACAGAATTTCTAATTTCTTGCTGTGGAAATTGGCGTATGCCGAATTGATGTTTGTCCCAGAACACTGGCCTGATTTGGTCAAAGACGAACGGATGTGGCAGCGCACTTTGGACGAATACACACGTCGCGACCGCAGATTCGGCGGTGGCAAAAAAGCAAATTATGCCGGCAAACAAAAATAAGGTTTTTGATATGTCAAACACATCACAGAGAATTATCGTTGGCGCAATTATGGCAGCGGTGGCTGTCGCGGCAGCGGTGGCTGAACATTACGGTTTTCATGCGGTACGCTATCTGGGGATTTTGGTCGTACTGGGTATGATTCTGGAAATGATTTTGGCAATTCGTCATGTTCCCCACGAACAGTTGTGCCAGAATAAAAATTGGCTGGTATATGGCGGATTCTTGACGTGGTTGTTTGTGATGTTGGCGGCGGTAAATACCGTGGCGATGCGTCCGTGGATTATTCTGTTGTTGCTGTTGACAATCAGTGGCGCGGACATTGGCGCGTGGTTATTTGGCCGAATGCTGGGCGGGGACAAGATGTGGGAACGTCTGTCTGCGCACAAGACATGGTCTGGTCAAATTGCGGGCATTATATGTGGAACATTTATGGCGTTGATGTACGGGCTGTTGGGTACTGATACATTTATGCCGCAACTGATGTGGATTGGAATTAGTATCGCGTTGCTCAGCCAATATGGCGACCTGACCGCCAGTTGGATAAAACGTCGTATGGGCATCAAAGATTTTGGTCATATTTTACCAGGACACGGTGGAATGCTGGATCGGTTTGACGGCTGGATTTATGCCCTGCCCTTGGTTTGGCTGATTATGCTGTAATACTGTTTTGTAAATGTAAAGGAACGGAAAGTAATGCATACAATTGTGGCTGTGATTGCATTG
>UROD01000079.1 GCA_900549365.1 uncultured Rickettsiales bacterium
CAGACAGCGTAATCATAACCGGTGATTGCACGCGAACGTTGGTGTCTGCGCTGCCCACTGCGGTGGTGTTTGCTGCAACCGCGAATACACGCAATGCGCCGTTAAAGTATTCTGGCAAATTAAAAGTAATTTCACCCGATTGACCGGCCTGGGTATCAATAATGCCCGAATAGAACGCAACCGGTGGCAATGTGCGACGACCAAATGGATTGCTGAGTGTCATGCCGACGTCGGCATCTGATTCAAAATCGCCACCACCAGTTTTTGCAAATTCACGCAGAATTTTGTATTCTGGTAACAACAGCGACAGTGTCTGATATGTGGAAACCTGTAACGCGGCTTTTTTGAAAAAGTATGCCAGCGGACGGGGCAGGTCGTATTTTGCCACCTGCAAAATTCCGGTATTGACGGCGAATATCATCAGGCGTGCATTGCTGTCTGTTTCATATTTAATTGGTAATTTGTGGTCGCGCACGATGTCAGGTGTGGTCAGTTTAACACCAATTTTGCGGACATCATTTTTTGTCGCAAATGGCGCAACGGCGTATGCGTATGGTGTTGTGAATATATCACGGCTGGTGATGTCGCGTACGAATGACACGTTGACGTAACCTGTTCCTTCGAATCCATCGGGCAGGGTGATTTGCTGAACCGATGTTGTGGTGTTGGTGTTGAACCATTTGTATGCGTACACGCGGTCACGTTCAATCGTAATCAGGCCCGCGCCAGTGTATGGTGCGGTGATGCTGACATCGATTTTATCGCCGGCGGCAAATGAATTTGATGATAATTTGATTTTCAGTTCGGCGTTGGTGTCTGATTTCAATTCGCTGTTTTCATTGCCTGCAACAAAATATTCTATGTTCGCTAATACGCGTTCCGCAGAATCCAGAATTTGGACAAAATATGTGCCAGCATTTGCTGTGTCTAATGTGATTGTTTTGCCGTCTGTTGCAATGTCCAATGCATTTTGGGCGATTATTTTGTCGCGGGTGACGGTTTGGTATTTATAATAGCCACTGTAATCCTTGACCAAGCTGGTCAGGTTTTCGCGATGCACCGTCCGCATGGTCAGGTTGTCCGCAGCCGCGGCCGTGCCCGTGTGGTCAACTGCAACCAATTTGACATTACGCGCCGCGCCACGGGCGATGTATTTCAAATTACCATCTGCGTGATAACCGACCAAATATTTTGCGTTTGATACGCGGGCGGTTGTGGTTGTGCGAACACTGCGCCCAGACGCAGATTCAAATCCCGCAGTCGTCAATTTTAACATGTATGTGCCGTCTGGAATAACATCGTCAAAATTGATAGAAATTGTTGCCGCGCCATTATCATCGGTGCGCATGTCGGGCATATTTGCTGTAAATGTTTGTGATGCGCGTGCCGTCCCATCGGCCAGACCCGTGCCCGAAATAAAGTTCGGTGTGAAAACATAATCAGGGAACGCGTCAAATGTAAAATTCGTTGGCGTCAGTGTTGCCGACGCAGTAATACGTTTGTCTGTTGCCGCGGTTCCGAACAAATTGCGCAGGGATACGTTTACGCGCATACCGTCGACAGAAATCCATCCGTCTGTGTCGCCACCAGCGATAGTTGTGGTGATTTTCATGTTGTCTGGGACAAAGTCCGCAACACGGAATGTTGCCACACCCAGTGATGTGTCAACGCGTCCGCGACTGTCCAGTGAATACAGGCGAACCTGCCATTCGCCAGTTGCGGCGGTGGCGGGAATCGTATATTTAATATCAAACATTCCATCGCCCGCCAGTGTGAATGTTTTGGTCAATGCATCGCGACCGCGTGGGTCGGTAATTTCAGCGCGTACGGGAATCCCCGCCAGTGCCTTGAACGATTTATTTTTTACAATACCCGCGGCAATCATATCTTCGCCTGCGCGGTAAATGCCACGATCTGTAAAGACAAATGCGTTTAGCGGCGCGTCACCATAATAATATTCGCCATCAACATCAAATTTAGAATAATCAACCATCGGGGCGGTTGCGTTGTATGGAATAAATGAAACATCGTCGCCGCGGCGCGCAACAATCGCAACGGGTTCGCGCGCGCCACGATATTCGTTCCACGACAATTCTGGAATATCGGTGTGGCCGTCATTATCGGTGCGGCCCGCCCATACGGCATTGCCATTGCGCCCCAATACATTTATTTCTGTATCAGCGGCTGGTGTGCCATCAGACAAGTTTACCACAAATAATGTGGACGAATTGTTCTGATTTGTTTTGCGTATAATTCCCAAATTGGTCAACAAAATCAGACGGCGGTCGCTGTACTGCGCCGCGGTGGCGTCGGGTGCAACCTGAATTACAAAAATACCAGTTTTGTCGCCACCTGTTCTGTCCAGATATGCGCCCAAATCGATTGATGCATAGTTGGTTTTGGTCATAGACGGGTCAGAAAAATGAATTGTTTTGCGAAATACAACCGCCATATCGTCAACGCTAAATGACCAGCCCTTGAATTCTATGTTTTCAGAAAAAATGTTGTATGTCTGGGAAATCAAGTGATTGATTTCAGACGATTTAACCTTTGATAAATTCACATGTGCGGCGGTTGCACCACCACGTGCCATAATACCTAACTTTTTATCGC
>UROD01000080.1 GCA_900549365.1 uncultured Rickettsiales bacterium
AGTGGCGGTCTGCACGGCGTCGGCAGTGCGGTTGTAAACGCATTGTCGTCAGAAATGATTGTTACAATTTCCCGCGATGGCTATGAATGGCATCAGACATTTTCACGTGGTAAAACCACATCGCCAATCACACGTGGTGACGCCACACGTGCACACGGGACAAAAATCCGCTTTACCATTGACGACCAGATTTTTGGCGCAAACGCCGTATTCAAACCGGTCAAGATTTACCGTATGGCGCGCGCGAAATCATTCCTGTCACGCGGGGTCAAAATTGACTGGCATTGCAATCCAGAATTATTGACCGACGATATGAATATCCCCGCCGACACAACATTCTATTACCCAGGGGGCGTGGCCGATTTCTTGGACGAAAAGACACGTGACAAACCGCGCATTTTGCCCAAGATTTTCAGTGGCAGCGTTGATTTTCCCGACGATACGGGCCGCGTAGAATGGGCACTGACGGTATTGACCGATGAAAACGGCGCGGCGTCCGACGATGGGTTCTTTGCATCATACTGTAACACAATCGCAACCATCGACGGTGGCACGCACGAAACCGGATTCAAGGCCGCAATTACCAAGGGTATCAAGGCATATGGCGAAAAAGTAAATAACAAGGCCGCCGCCACAATCATTGGCGATGACGTGTTTGATTCCGTTGCCGCGATTGTATCTGTATTCTACAAGACACCACAGTTTTTAGGCCAGACCAAGGAAAAATTATCTAATCCAGAGGTTGCCCGATACACCGAAAACGCACTGCGCGACCCATGGGAAATATTCTTGGCATCTGATCCCAAGACCGCAAATGCGTTACTGGACTTTGTCGTGAATTTGGCAAACGCCCGTATCAAGACCAAACAGGTCAAAGATATCGCACGTAAAACCCCAACCAAACGCGCCCGTATGCCGGCGAAACTGGCCGACTGTTCCAAGCATGGGATTGATGGCACAGAACTGTTTATCGTAGAGGGGGAATCCGCTGGTGGTACGGCGAAACAGGCACGCGACCGCGCGACACAGGCGATTATGCCCTTGCGTGGCAAGGTTTTGAACGTTATCTCTAATTCCGACGAACGCTTTGGCGCGAACAAGGAATTGAATGAACTGATTGACATTATCGGTGCTGGCACGGCCAAGGATTGGGACGAATCCAAACTGCGTTATGAAAAAATTATTGTCATGACCGATGCCGACGTCGACGGCAGCCATATCGCATCACTGCTGATGGCATTTTTCTATCAGCATATGCCACAACTGATTTATGGTGGCCATTTGTATTTGTCGTGCCCACCACTGTATAAATTCACATGTGGCACCGAATCGTTCTATGTCGACAGTGACGAAGAACTGGACGCATTGCAAAACGGCAAATATAAAAACAAGAAAGTTGAAATTTCCCGATTCAAAGGGTTGGGCGAAATGATGCCGAACCAGTTAAAAGAAACGACCATGTCGCCAAAAACGCGCCGTTTGATACGCGTTGACCTGCCCCCACGCACGGACGATGGCGCAGAAGATACCGAAAAAACACGCACTATCGTTTCCGAACTGATGGGTAAAAAGCCGGAATTTCGTTTCCGTTTTATTACCGAACACGCACAGTTCGTCAAAGATTTGTTTGTCTGATTTAATCACACATAACAATTATCGCCATACCGCAACAACTACAAATATACATTTTGTGTTGCGGTGTGCTATATTTGCACCACAGTACTTGACAATTCTATTTTTTGTCCTATATTATAGTATAAAGAAAAAACAAAAGGAACAAAACATGGAATTTGGTGCAACACACAAAAAGAAAAATACATACATTGTCAAGGTGAACAACCTGATGGCGGACACGTCTGCATTTGGCATGTGCCAGAACACGCCACTGCCAGTCATTGTACAAAATGGTCAACGCGTACAAAACGGCACAGGCGCGTGGATGCGCGGCACTAATTTTCCAAACCCTGCGGCGGCATCTATGCAGGCCGAATTTGATGTCTTGAAACCTGTTATGGGTGAAAAATTGGCATCTATGATTATCGAATATTTGGACAAAGATACCGGCCGCCCTGTTCTGACATTGTTTCCAACATCGGTATATGTGCACGACGGCTATGAAAAAAACTATATGGCACACCTGAATCACGCGTCGCGTCAGGATTTGACCCATCAACTGAAAATCCGCGAACAGTTGATTGATAAACTGATAAAAAACAGACAAAAATAACAAAACTGCGCCAGATGGGGTGTTGTTTTAGTGGGCAAGTGACAAAGTGATATAGTGATAAAGTGAATGTGTCCGCCAATGGCGGACAATTTTTATTTACTGGATTGCCACGCGTCGCTTACGCTTTGCTCGCAATGACGTTGTTTTTTGCGTTTGTGTCGCCTGCGGACTTGCGTCCTTGCCGCAACCTTCGCATACCGCTCGGTTTTGTTTCACAGCACCTGCGGTGTCATTGCAAGCCACGTATGTGGCGTGGCAATCCAGTTAGTAAAAGTTGCGCGTCAGCGCACCA
>UROD01000081.1 GCA_900549365.1 uncultured Rickettsiales bacterium
CACCAAGAGAAGTATTTTTGTTGGTTGGAGGGTTGCGAATATATTGAATAAGCACGCTATATCTACTTTTATAGTCTTGAACCTCCAACCACCTGAAATTCTGGTGGTTAGTTTTTGTTTTAGGGAGGAAAGATTTTATGACAAAACGCAATTTTTTTATTTCAAGTATGGCGGCATTTCTCGTGCTGGCGAATATGGAAACAGCGGATGCGACGATAAAATGTGTCGCGTTAAACCCAAATGATACTTGTTCGGGTAGTGGGACTTCCTTTGTGTCGCGGCCTGATTTTCAGGCAACATGTGGTACGACGGCGGTTCAAATTGTCGATGCATGTTCTATTACCACGGCGGATGCCAACGAGGCAGTGGACGTTATATACTATGAAAGCAAAACGCACACGGGGGATTATTATTATTGTTTCTGTAAAATGATTAGTCCGGCGGTATCAAAGTGGGTGCGGGCGGGGTCTGTACAATTCAGCACGAGTTCTGATTGCAATGGTGCTTGTGGTGGATTATGTGCCGCGAAATATGGACTGGGAAATTCGGCATTTCGTACGGCGATGTTTAATAATTTAATAGATTAGGGGGCGCAGATATGAACAAATTTGTTTTTGCGTTTTTCGTTGGCTGGGTATTTATGCCCGCTGTGGCGGTTGCGCCCAGAACCCAGTGTCCAACCGGCTATGTGATGCAGGCAGACAAAGAATCTGTTATAATTACTGATGGTACGTCGTGCCCAACGGGCTATGTTGCCGCAGGAAATGCCAACAGTTGTTTGGTTGCGTCCACAAATGGGGATTGTCTGATGTATGCGCCAATGGGACAGACATTTACGGATACAACGGGTTCTTATGAGTACACCCAGTCGTGCCCATTCACAATGCAGAGTTAAAAAATGCGCCGGTGGCGCATTTTTTATTTTTGTTCCAAGATTGCAATTCCGGGCAGGGTGCGACCCTCTATAAATTCCAGAAATGCACCGCCACCGGTGGAAACGTATGTCATGTCGGCCTTGACCCCGCATGCGTCCAATGCCGCGACCGTGTCGCCGCCGCCAATCACGCTGGTCAGTTTCCCTGCGCGGGTTTGTTCCGCAATTGCGCGCGCCAATGCAAATGTGCCAACCGACCATGTTGGTTGCCATTCGGCCATACCGACGCTGCCGTTCCAGATGACTGTTGCGGATTTTTCGATTGTTTTAATGTCGTTTGCGCTGGTTTGTGCGCCGTCGTCCATGATGATGTCGTTGTCCGTGATTTCATCAAACGTTTTGTCGGTGCGTGGGGCGTTTGGCGCAAATTCTGGGGCAACCCCCTTGTCCAAAGGCAACAGCACGTTGCAATTATTATCACGCGCAAACGCCAGTATTTCCAATGCAGTGTCACGCTGGTCTGGTTCGTACAATGAATTGCCGACGTGTGCGCCGCATGCATAGTTGAATGTTGTGCCCAGTGCGCCCCCGATAATCAGGTTGTCCGCCAGTTTGGCCAGTGCCTTTAACACGCCGATTTTTGTGGAAACCTTGCTGCCAGCGACAATTGCGGTCAGTGGACGTGCGGGGTGTTCCATTACGGCGTTCAGATTGTCTATTTCTGATGCCAGCAGTTTTCCCGCATATGATGGTAAAATTTCCGCCACGCCAACCGTACTGGCGTGTGCGCGGTGCGATACGGCAAATGCATCATTGACAAAAATATCAAATCCGCGTGCCAAATCGGCGGCAAACGCAGGGTCGTTTTTTTCTTCGCCGGCGTAAAAACGCACGTTTTCCAACAAGACCACATCGCCATCATGCATGGTTGTCATAAATTCTTTGTCCAAGCAATCGGCAATCAATGGCACACCCATATATTCGGCAACAGGGCGCATTGAAAATTCCATGTTGCGCGTACCCTTTGGACGGCCCAAATGAGCGCAAATCGCGATTTTTGCACCACCCGCGCGCAGGGCGCTTATGGTTGGCATACTCTGTTCAATACGAAATGGGTCAGTGATTTTGCCGTCAACAATTTGAACGTTAAAGTCGTCGCGCAGCAATACAAACTTGCCACGTACGTCCAGATTTTCAATCGTGCGTAATTTCATGTTCAATCCTTTCCTTTACTGGTCTGAAACTTTTACGATAATGTTCGTTTATACCATATTTTTCAATCGCTTGCAAATGTTCGGGGGTGGGGTACCCTGCATTTTTATCCCATGCGTATTGTGGGTATTGTGCCGCCAAATCGTGCATAATTTTATCACGTGTTTCCTTGGCAATAATGGATGCAGCCGCGACAGATAATGATTTTGCGTCGCCCTTGACAATTGGTGTGCCGTGTAAATCCTGCGGCAATCTGTTCCCGTCAACAAGACAAAACTGCGGTAATTGCGCCAAGTTTTTAACCGCGCGCGACATTGCACGCATGGATGCCCATAAAATATTTAATTCGTCGATTTCGGCGGG
>UROD01000082.1 GCA_900549365.1 uncultured Rickettsiales bacterium
GAACAAATCCGCCGCAAAGAAGGTAAGAAGAAATAATAAAATAGGGTAATCCCCGCTGTTACGGGGGTTGAAAAAAAGGAAACAAAATGTTGAAACATTTGTCTAGTGAAGAAAGACGCACATTGGCAACACGCGGTGCGTTGAAAAGAAAGAATCCAGGCAAGATTCGTCTGTCGGTTTTTCGTTCGGATCGTCATATTGAAATTCAAGCCATTGATGATGTTCGTGGTCACACAATTTGTGCTGCGTCATCCAAAGAAAAAGATTTTCAGGGCAAGGGCTGGAATATTGCTGGTGCAGAATTGGTCGGCACTGCGTTTGCAAAACGCGTTGTTGATGCAGGCATCGCTGAAAATTGTTATTTTGACCGTGGCGCATATCGTTATCATGGCCGCGTAAAAGCACTGTGCGAAGCAATCCGCGCTGGTGGTGTAAGAATTTAATGGAATATACGGAGTTATAAGATGGCACGTTTTGATGATAAAAAATTGCAGACGGATAATCTGGTAGATAAACTGGTTTCCATCAACCGCGTATCCAAAACCGTAAAGGGCGGCCGTAATATGTCGTTCTCGGCGTTGGTTGTGGTTGGCGACAAGGCCGGTCGTGTTGGTTTTGGCAAAGGTAAAGCGCTGGAAGTTCAGTCCGCTGTTCAAAAGGCAACAAAAGCAGCCAAGGTGAAAATGATTCGCGTCCCACTGAAAGAAGGTCGCACATTGCACCATGACTGTGAGGCGAAATACGGCGCAAGTAAATTGGTTGTTCGCAGTGCGGTTCCTGGTACTGGTATCATTGCTGGTGGTGCATTGCGTGCGGTGTTTGAATGCTTGGGCGTTCAAGACGTCGTTGTGAAATCCCAAGGGTCTAACAATCCTAATAACATGATTCGCGCTGCATTCTTGGCGTTCGGTAAAATGAACTCGCCAAAGACAGTGGCCGCGCGTCGTGGTAAAACAGTTGCTGAAATCATCGCTGGCCGTGATGGCAAGAAAGTTGAAGAAACAGCATGTGAATGCCCAGCCGAAGACAAATAATCTAGGCGCAGAAAAAACGGAGTAAAATTATGGCTAAGATAACTGTAAAGCAAGTCAAAAGCATTGTTGGTCGTCCGGAATCTCAGCGCAAGGTTGTTGCTGCATTGGGATTGGGTCGTATCGACAAAACAAAAGAATTAGGCGATACACCAGCCGTTCGCGGTATGGTTGCCAAGGTTTCTCACTTGGTTGAAATCGTCGAAAAATAATATAAATAAAACCGAGTATGCGGATATCACTTGTCCGCATGCGAAAAAGGACTATATGATAGTCATAGGATAAAAGGAAAAAATTATGAAACTGAATGCATTGATGGATAATTTCGGCGCACGTCGTGACACAAAACGCGTTGGTCGTGGTATGGCGTCGGGTTATGGTAAAACGGCTGGTCGTGGTAACAAAGGTCAAAAGGCCCGCAGTGGTTCACGCAAACAGGCAACTTTCCAAGGTGGTCAGATGCCAATTTTGCGTCGTTTCCCAAAATTTGGGTTCAATAATCCATTTGCCAAGGAATATGTAACAATCAACTTAGGCGATATTGAAAAATTCATCGCGTCTGGCAAGATTGATGCAAAATCCCCCATCACTATTGATTCCCTGATGGCTGCAAAAATCATCAACCGCAAAATGTCTGGTTTGAAGGTTTTGGCCAAGGGTGAAATCAAATCGTCTGTGAATGTTGTTGCTGACAAGTGGTCCAAGGCCGCAGAAGCAGCGATTGTGAAAGCAGGCGGCACAATCAAAAATAACTAATCCGTATATTTGTACCCCACATCGTGGGGTACATGTCTGATTTGAGAATGGTCAACGCATGAAACTCTTGAAAGATTTTTTTGGAAACCTGTCTGATTTGCAAAAGCGTATTTTGTTCACATTGGGTGCGCTGGTTGTATATCGTGTTGGTTCGTTTATACCATTGCCGGGGGTGAATGCATCGGCGGTGCTGCACTTGTTCACGGGCGAGGGCAGTGGCATGATGGGTATGTTTGATATGTTCTCGGGCGGTTCATTGTCGCGTATGTCTGTGCTGGCATTGAACATTTTCCCGTACATTTCGGCATCTATCGTGTTGCAGTTGTTGACGGCCACCAGCAAGAGTTTAACAGAATTGCGCAAAGAGGGTGAATCTGGTCGTGTTAAAATCAACCAGTACACACGTTATTTGGCGGTATTTTTGGCCGTTGTCCAAGGATGGGCGGTTGTTCGTGGTCTGGAATTGATGGCACCAGTCAATGGTGTTGCGGCGGTTGTGAACCCTGGATTTGCGTTTGAATTGTCGGCGATTATTGCACTGGTTGGTGGTACTGTGTTCGTTATGTGGTTAGCGGAACAGATTACCGCACGCGGTATCGGTCAGGGCGCATCGCT
>UROD01000083.1 GCA_900549365.1 uncultured Rickettsiales bacterium
GTCGCCACCATCGCGCAGTTCAAGGGCCTCGAAACTGCCGGTTGATGCACCCGACGGTACGGCCGCACGACCACGTGCACCCCCAGATAACACAATGTCGCATTCAACGGTTGGGTTGCCACGGCTGTCCATAATTTGGCGCGCATGAACTGATTTTATTTCATACATATTTACTTCTCCTTGCCTTTGGGTCTTATTGTAATATTTGTCTTGCCCTTATACCAACTTTTTTTTTATAATGAAATAACAAATTGCAAGGAATGGAAAGAAAAATGTCTATGTTTTCAAAAAAATTAGTATCTGTTGTATGCTGCTTGGCCCCGTTCAGCGCGGGTGCGGCGTCGTTTGCGTATCCTGATGGGTTGAATATCGGCAGCACAGATGCCAGCCAAAAAGTAGACGCAGAATATGACGGTTTGGTCTTTGGTGATGGGTCGACGACAAATGGTATGAATATTGCCAGTGCCCTGTATATTGGTGGCGTATTCCAATCGGGCACGGGTGATTTGACGGTTTTGCGTGATACGGGTTCTTTCTCTATTTTATCTGATGGTAATATCGCCATCGGCGGAAATCTGGATATAAAATCTGGCATGCAACTGGGAATCCAGAATAACAGTACAAAAAAAATAGACATATCTGTTGGTGGCAGTATCACAGCGCAGGGCGGTTTGACCGTTGTTGCAAATGGCGGCGCAACGACCATTGGTGGCGGCATCAATTCATTCACGTCTGGCAACATAACAGCAAATAATACATTGCGTATTAGCGCAGATACCATCAATACTGGCGCGATTGAGGTGGTTGCCACAACCGCAAACGCCGAAACTAATTTGAAGGCGACTGATTCTGTATCTATGAAGCAGTTCTCGTACAACAACGCAAACAAAACCGGCAAGATTGAGGCGGGCGGCAATATAACATCGGGTACTATTCAAAATGTTGCGGGTTCGTTGAATATAACGGCGGGCGGCGATTTGGAACTGACCACAGATACTGGTATCACGGGCAGTTTGGAAAACAAGGCCGCGGGTACGGTTACTGTGTCGGCCAAGAATATTACTGTTGCGGGCGCAATCACAAACGAAGATACGTCTGGGACAATGAACATCAATGGTGACAGTTTGACCATCAATGGTGGTAACGGCCAAAATGCGTCCATCGTCAACAGTGGCGTATTTGTGGCGAATATTTCAGGGCTGACCAAAATTGCCCAGAATATCGATTGGAACAACATGACCAACAGCGGCAAATTCACGTTGAAAACTGGCTCTTTGCAGATGGCGGGCGATATCTTGCTGAAACAGGGTATGGCAAATATTGAAACGATGCTGGGCGATATGTCGTTTGGGGCGATTTCTAATGAATCGGTTTTACCACAAGAGAATATTGCCGGACTGACATTGAACAGTGCTGGTAATTTTACATCAACATCGATTCGCAATACTGGTACATTGGACATTCGTGGGCTGAGTATTACAACAGGTGCGATTTCTGGCGATGGCGCAAATGCAAATGCAACGATTGCGGCCGCGGGCGCGTTTGTGGGGGGCGATGTTTCCAACACAGACAGCAGCAGAATGCGCATTGATGGTAATACTGTAAAATTGTCCAGTATAACAAACACTGGTGATTTGCGCGTGGCGGCATCGGCGTCGTCCAGTGGCGCGTTGACGGTTGACGGCAATGTTGTGAACAGCGTATCTGCGGGTGGTACGGGCGTCTTGGACATTACGGCGCGCAATATCACAATTGGTGGTGATTTGACTAACAATTCTGGCTTGATGACGGTTATTGGTTCGGGCAGTGCCAGCGACAATATTTCGGCCCAGAATCTGAACGTATTGGGCGGTTCGGTCGAAATGAACGCATTGATTGGCAATATTCAAATTCTGGACAAAATGATTGTGTCTGGTGGTAAATTGAGTTTGCGCAGTGCGGTTAAAAATCTGACTGTTGAAAATTCTGTACAAATTGATGGTAATTTTATCGCCAGTGGCGGTGCCGCGGCGAATGCGGGCGATATGTCGGTCGCAGCGGACGGAACAACGGCGTTTGTGCTGAAATCAAATAACGGCACAATCAATGTCGGTGGTGACGTTCGTGCCACAGATACAATCGCACGTACGGTGCGCATGGACGCGTCACAGATGGATGTTGGTGGCGTTGTCATTGCACAAAATGCAAATCAGAAAATTGTTTTCGGGGCATCTGATGCAGGACGCGCAGCGGGGCAAACGCTGAATGTGGCGGGGGCTGTATCGGCAATTGATGGTGCGCAACTGGAAATTACGGCGGCGAATGCAAATGTTGCATCGTTGACGAATCGCGGTACAACCAATGGTTTGATTGTGTTATCTGGGAA
>UROD01000084.1 GCA_900549365.1 uncultured Rickettsiales bacterium
CTGGGACAATTACCGCCGTACGTCCACTGCGCGATGGTGTTATCGCAGATTTTGAGGTTGCCGAAGAAATGATTAAATACTTCATTCGCAAGGTACACCGTAAAAACCCGTTGGCGGCACCATTGATTATTATATGCGTGCCATCGTGCGCAACACAGGTGGAACGTCGTGCTATACAAGAGGCCGCCGATGCCGCCGGTGCGCGCAAGGTTTATATTGTCGAAGAATCGACCGCGGCCGCAATTGGGGCTGGGCTGCCGGTGGAAAAACCGGTCGGCTCTATGGTTCTGGATATTGGTGGCGGCACGACAGAGGTTGCAATTATGTCTTTGGGCGGAATCGTGTATTCCCACGCCGTACGTACCGCTGGTGACCAGATGGATTTGGACATCATTGAATTTGTGCGTAAAAATAAAAATCTGTTGATTGGTGAAAATGCCGCCGAAGAAATCAAAAAACGCATCGGCACCGCCATTATGCCAAAAGACAAGGCAAACGAAATGACCATGAAAATCAAGGGGCGTGATTTGTTGTCGGGTACGCCGCGTGAAACGGTCATTACCGAATCTCAAATTGCAACTGCATTGGCCCAGACAGTTACCAAAATTGTTGATACTGTGCGTCAGGCATTGGAATTGACACCACCAGAATTGTCTGCTGATATTGCCGATTTGGGTATTGCAATGACCGGTGGTGGTTCGTTGTTACGTGGATTGGATGCGGCGATACGCGCTGCAACAGGTTTGCCGGCATTCTTGGTCGACAACCCATTGGCATGTGTTGCATGTGGTTCTGGAAAAATGTTGTCCAGTTTGGACAAGAACAAACACATCTTGCAAACAATGTATTAAAAAACACCGGCAAATGCCGGTGTTTTTTATAAAGTTCAAAGTTCAAAGTTCAAATGAACAAAGCAGTGCGCCGAATGGCGCACTATCTATTATCTATGCTCTATTATCTATTCTCTAAAAAATGCCCCAAACGGGGCATTTTTATTTTTTTGTTGCAGGCGCAATGATGATTGATTTTGTTCGTTCATCTGGCTTGGATTTAGATTCCAATGTCCCTTTTTCGCCAACCAATTCCATAATACGTGCAAACAATTCTGGTACAGCATCCTTGCCACGTGCCAAAACCTTTTTTGAACCACGGGTCATAACAGCAATTTTGACCTTGTTGCCCTGCCCCAGAAATTCAAAGACCTTTTTCATTTTGATATTCAGGTCGTTTTCTTCGATAAAAGGTTTTACCCAAACCTCTTTCATTTCGATTGTTTTCTGGTTCTTTTTCGCCTCGGACGCGCGCTTTTTCTGTTCATACTTGAATTTGCCGTAATCCATAATTTTGACAATAGGAACAGCACCATTGGCGTTGATTTCAACCAAATCCAATCCATCGTCCATCGCCATCTGTAATGCAGCCGATGTCTGCATAACGCCCAGATTTTGGCCAGTATTGCTGATTACTTGCACCGTTTTTGCAAATATACGATTATTCATACGCGGGCCCATATCCCGACGATTATCACGGTTAAATGCAGGTTTAATTGTAAACTCCTTTTTATGGTTATGTGGAAATTATTTACTATTTATCGGCACTTTTCAACAAATTTTGAATCTGTTGCAATGCATTCCACGCATCGCGTTTTGCCGTTGGCTTTAACAACAGGTAATTTGGGTGAAAGATTGGCATACATTTCACGCCAAATTTCGTGTCTGCAACCACGCCATGTGTGCGCGCCAGATTTATGTCAGCAATTTCTGTCGCGGGCAAAGTCCCCAGTGTCAGAATCAGCCGCGGTGATAAAAATTCCAAAGTGCGATTAACAAATGGACGCGCCAAGTCCAGTTCGTTGCGTGATGGGGTGCGCCCCCCTGGTGTGCGCCAGAATACCATCGGTAAAATTGATACGCTGTCGCGTGACATTCCAATCGCCGCCAACATTTTGTCTAACAATTCGCCTGCCGCACCAGTCAATATTTCGCCATTCGCATCGTCATCTGCACTGGGAATATCGGTTATAATAACCAGACCATTTGGGTTTGGGGCAATGTGCGGTAATACAACGTTGGTCGCCGCGCTGCGCAATGGGTGACCAAATTCTGCAATCATGCGCGCCAGTGCCGCAATATCAGACGGCCGCGCCGCCATGGCACGTGCGGTTTGAACCGTGACGCCAATTTCGGGCGCAATGGGTGGAACAATGGCGGTTGCCGCGCGCAGTGGTGCGGGACTATCAGGCACAACATCGGGCGTAACGGCCGTTGGTGCGGGGTGTGATGCGCG
>UROD01000085.1 GCA_900549365.1 uncultured Rickettsiales bacterium
CACAATATTACGGCATGTGTTGGTTGTGTAATCCGCAGTGTTCTTGCACTGGGCATTGTCCGCCTTGTCAATAACGGCCTTGAACGGCGATGTTGATGGATTACAAATCATCTCTTCATAGCAATGCGGAACGTTTGCAACCTGTGCACAGTATGTTCTGATACGCGCCGTTGTCCACGAAACATTGGACTTTGCCTGTGTTTCATAGCAGTCGTAAATTTCGCTGATACATTCGCTGAAATTCGTGCTGGCGGTGACCGCGGCGTTCAAAACAGACGTCTTTTCCGCATTTGCAAATTCCAAACGTTTCTGTTGCAGGGCCTGTTGCGCGGCAACCTTTTGATAGCCGATGTTTTGTGCGGTCTTGCGCAGTTGTTCACCGTACGAATCACAATCCGCATTTGCGTCCAGCGCATATTTCTGCATAATGCTGCGGCGTGCATCAGCAACCGGCCCACGCAGGTTTGAATATGGATCGCCCGACGCCGATGAATACCCAAAGCATGTTGCGGAATTAGATGCGGTATAGCCAGAATTTGGCGTAATGAAATTCAATTCATACGAACCTGTGTTTGATACGCTGACATAACTGTTATAGTTATATGGGCACTGGGACGCACCGTTGCCGCATTTGCGACCCGATGATGGTGGCGTACCACATGCCTCGTAAATACCGTTAAAGCAGGAATCTAACACACGGTTACAAACATTGTTGTGGGCATATTCGAACAATTCATAGCCCCATGTTTGCGCCAATGAATCTTTCAGATTATCACTGTTTTTGAGTGTACCCTCAATCCCCGCCAAACCAGATACAACATCAGACAGGTTTTTGAACGCATCGGTCAACTTGCTGGTATCGTCAGACAAGATTGTCAATGTATTTTCCTTGGCATCGGCCCATGATTGCAGTGACGCCAAAATATCACTGGACGAACCGTCAATATTGGCGATATCAAAACCAAAATTATTACCCGTGCTGTCACAATATTTTGGTTTTGCACAAGTGCTCAGTGTATTTCCATTTTCGCCATAGATAGAATGATTATTGCACCATTTGATGGCCTCGTCAGAATTTGCACCGTATTTTTGGATTGTTTCCTGCCATGAAACGCAGTTCATAACCTTTTCTGCATCGGTCAGTTGGAATGCATCGGATACATCCTTGCCCTTGTTTGCAATCAGCAATGCCAATTCACCAGAAACCTTAATCAATTCTTCGTTTGCTGATTCCAGTGCGGTTTCCGCCTCTGCAAATGCCTTGACACGACCGGCGCATGCACAACGACGCTGGGCTGTATTACGCGCGGTGCAGATTTCGTCCATGCATGTGTAATATGATTCCATACAGTTGTTATACGCATCCGCCGAAATCAGACCAGTTGTTGAATCAATAATATTTGAATAATTACCCGTGTACAACTTGTTGTTCAGGTATGTATACGTATTTGTGTATGATGTCTTGCTGCCGCGAATTGCGTTACCCTGTAATGATACGCGCGCAGAATTTGTTGTTGCACGATTTCGCACGGTGCGCGCCGGCGTTGTTGTACGGGCAACGACGCTGCGTGATGAATTTGTGTTTGTTACGGTTTTGCGCGCTGTGTTTGTGCGTGCCGCGACGCCACGCGCGCTGTTCGCATTGGCCGTTGTTGCGGTGCTTGCATCATCACGACGCGATACGACATTCGCACTATTGCGACGCGAATTGGCTGTGTTTGCACGTGGCGATTGCGCCATTCCCATTTGAACATTTACCGGTGCAACAGGATCGGCAAATACAGCGCGAATTGACACCAATGTAGAACAAACAAAAAATGCCCCCGCCAACAAGAACACAGTTCCCATGGCATTTTTGCAAAAATCTGCGACGTTACGGCTTGTCATAAATATTCTCCCGTTTCGTGGGGAAATCCCCAGAAAACCCGTTGTTTGACGTGGCAGACACCAACGCGGCATCCACCTTTATTGTTGTAATTATAACATTTTTGCGTGGGGCTGTAAATATTAAAAGTTCAAAGTTCAGAGTTCAAATAATGTGTGCGCCATCTGGCGCACTGCTTTATTCATTTGAACTTTTGTTAAAAACTGTAATTGAATGACAGACCGGTAAAGTTAAACCCGCGATTTGGGTCTGTAAAATTACCGTTTGAAAAATGCTGGGTAAAATATTCAATTGCCATATTGTCCGCAACCCTGTATCCGACGAAAAAGCGTTCGCCAAATACCAGACGCGACGACACCCAC
>UROD01000086.1 GCA_900549365.1 uncultured Rickettsiales bacterium
CGTAACCCGTCAATTTGAATGTTGCGCCATCATAATTATATTCAATCGCACGCGCTGATGCGGTTTGTGCAATCATCGCCAGTGCAATATACGCCACGCGCAGTGGTTGTTTTGTCATTTATTTGTTTCCTTGGGCTTCTTGTAAAATAGCATTACGTAATTTATTGAATGCACGTTCTTCGATTTGGCGAACACGTTCACGCGATATACCATATTTCTGGGACAGCGATTCCAGTGTTAACGCAGGATCAGTTAAACGGCGCGCGCGCAAGATTTCGCGGTCGCGTTCTGGCAATTCTGCCAAATGACGGCGCAATAAATCGTATCCACGACGCTTGAATTCTAAATCTTCGATAGTATTTTGAATATCGGTTTTATCATCGGGCATATTAGACAGGACGTCGCGCGCATCATCGTCGGCATGCGCCGGTGCATTCAGTGATACGTCGCGCGCAGACACACGGGTTGACATACGGCGAACATCGTTTTCCGGCACGGACAGGTAATCCGCAATCTGTTTGGTCTGATCATCCGACAGATTGTTGTCCATAATGCCCAATGCCCGTTTGGCCCGCGCCAGATTAAAGAACACACGTTTCTGGTTTGCAGATGTACCGATTTTTACGATTGACCAATTATTCAAAATCGTTTCATAAATTTCCGCGCGAATCCAGAACATAGCGTATGTGGAAAACCGGAATCCTTTTTCTGGGTCAAATTTCTGCAATGCCTGCATCAGTCCCATATTACCACTGGCAATCAATTCACCAACGGGAATCCCATAATTTTTGAAATCGTACGCAACCGAAACCACCAGACGCAGGTGGCTGGCCACCAGTTTTTCCGCCGCGTCCTTGTCCTGATGTTTTACCCATTGGGTGGCACATTCGTATTCTTCTTCGGCGGACAGAATCGGAATTTTCTGAATCGTTTGAATATACTGCGCCAGCCCCGTTTCATCACTGACCCCACGGGCAGCGACCAAACTGGTATTTTTTGTTGCTGGTAACGTGTTCTTGATTTGCTTTTTCATAACTTTTATAGTATATCAATAAAATAAGATTTATCAAGGACACCATTCAAACAGGAGATTTTTCAATGGCATCTATTTTGGAAAGAAAGAACAAGGTCAAAGCCCCAAAGAAAACACGCGAAGATTACGCCGAAGACGCCCTGTATCGCGAGGTTTGGGAAGACGTCAACAATGACAAAACGTTGGCTTTTATCAAAAAATATTCCAAATATATGATTGCAGGCGCGTTGTCATTGCTGATTGTTGTGACGGCGGTTCAAATTGGTGTTCGCACACATCACGCAAACAAAATGGCAACGGCCGAAAATTACGAAACGGCTGTTTTGAATATGGACGCAAATGCGCTGGCGGGAATTGCGAAAAACGCATCGGGTGCAAATGCCGATTTGGCTTTGTTCCAAGCGTATGTGTTGGATAACGACATTGCTAAATTGGAAAATTTGGCAAAAAATGGTGCGACACGTGATTTCCGCGATTTGGCAAAAATGCATATTGTTGCACTGCGTGGCGATGATATGACGGCGGCAGACGTTGAAAAATATTTGTCTGATTTGAACACTAAAAAATCGCCTTTCTATTACACATCGCGTTTGGTTATTGCCCAGAAATATTTGGCATCAGGTGACCGCAACAGCGCGAACAAATGGTTAGATGTTATTATCAATGACGCGGACGCCCCTGCGGTCGTTTCCGCCAATGCCCAGACATTACGTTAAAAAACAGGAAATATAACTATGCGCAAATCTGTACTATTTTGGGTTGGCACACTGGTGGCACTGGGCGCGTGTTCTAAACACGACCCGATTTTACCAGGTACGCGCAGTGCAATATTTGCGACAAACGCGCCAGTGGTGCTGAACCAATCCATCACAGATTTGCCGACAACAACGGTCGCTGGCGACGCAGATGCGAATTGTCCATATACCCAAGATGCGTCAAACGTTATCAAAAATGGCGACCGCAAAATATTCAGCGGTTTTCCAACCCCTAATTCCGTGCACAGCAATATGCGCCCAGTATGCAGCGGCAAATATGTGTACGCGGGTCTGACAACGGGCGAAGTGGTCAAAGTAGACACAAAGACGCGTAATATCGTCTGGATTGCTGATGTTTTTCGCCCCAGCAATATGACAGGCGGTGCATCGGTTGTTGATATTGTCGCCCCAATTATGTTGCATAATGGCACGGTTTATGCCGGCGGTTTGGGTGATGC
>UROD01000087.1 GCA_900549365.1 uncultured Rickettsiales bacterium
ATGGTGGCGACGCATATATGGGCAAAGGTGTCACAACCGCCGTTCGCAACGTAAATGAAATCATCGCCCCTGCGATTATTGGTATGATGGCAAATGACCAAACCGCACTGGACGAAAAAATGCTGGCATTGGACGGCACACCAAACAAAGAAAAATTAGGTGCGAACGCGATTTTGGCCGTATCATTGGCGGCGGCACACGCATCAGCCAATCAATCGGGTACACCGTTATATAAATATATTGCGGGCGTGTATGGCAATGCAAACCCGTGCGTATTGCCGCGCCCAATGATGAACATCATCAACGGTGGCGCGCATGCCGACAACGGTCTGGACGCCCAAGAATTTATGATTATTCCAAATGGTGCGAAATCTGAATCCGACGCAATCCGTATGGGGTCTGAAATATTCCACCATTTGAAAAAGATTCTGAAATCCGGCGGCAATTCGACCAACGTTGGCGACGAAGGTGGCTTTGCACCAAACTTTCATTCTTGCGCACAGGCATTGGATACAATTATCGCCGCAATTCGCGATGCGGGTTACACCCCAGGCGAACAAGTTTCAATTGGTCTGGACGTGGCATCGTCTGAATTTTATGCCGACGGCGTGTATAATTTCGAAGGGAAAAAATTATCATCAGACCAAATGATTGAATTTTACGAACAGTTGATTGCGGCATATCCAATTATCTCTATCGAAGATGCATTAGCCGAAGAAGATTGGGCGGGTTGGAAAAAACTGACCGAAACAATCGGGGGAAAGTGCCAGTTGGTTGGCGACGACCTGTTTGTGACAAACCCTGCGCGCCTGCGCCGTGGAATTGACACCGGCGTTGCGAATGCAATCTTGATTAAGGTGAACCAAATCGGAACATTGACTGAAACATTGCGCGCCATCAAAATGGCCCAAGACGCAAATTACGGCGTAATCATTTCGCACCGCAGTGGCGAAACCGAAGACACCACAATCGCGGATTTGGCCGTTGCGACAAACGCGGGTCAAATCAAGACCGGTTCTATGTCCCGTACCGACCGTATGGCAAAATATAACCAGTTGTTACGTATCCAAGAAGAACTGGACAAATCCGCAAAGTATGGTATATAATTTACCTGAAATGTAACAAACGGGGGGGCAAAATCGCGCCCCCCCTTTTTTCTGAGGCCCAATGATAATGACGCACCAGATTTTTATTATCGCAAAATACGCAATCGCGGCATTGCTGGTCATTGGTATATTCTTGGCCCCTGCATGGATTGCGCGCCAAACGGCACGTGGAAAACAAGATATGATTTTGGTTCGCTTGGGCAGTTGGGTGTTCAGTTGGACTGGCATTGGATGGCTGTGGGCATTGTTCTGGGCCAGCAAGAAATAATTTTTTCCTGATAAAATAAACTGGAATGCCACGCTGCACCGGATTAACAAATATGTGCGCTGCGCGCAGCACTAATCCACTGGATTGCCACGCTACGCTCGCAATGACAGAGATTCTAGCTAGTGTGTCGCCTGCGGGCTAACGCCCTTGCCGCATCCTGCGCTTCGCTTGGATTCATTGCGAGGAATGAAATGACGAAGCAATCCAGTAAAAATAATGCGTGCGCCATTCGGCGCACATCTATTATCTATGCTCTATTATCTATTCTCTAATTAAGGTTTTTCCACATTAAAACTGCGCGAGCGTAATTTTGTTGCGCGCTCGCCCAATGTGCGTTGAATCCCACGACGACGCGCCATACGAAACGCCATCGTTTCGGCTGTTACAGGTTGCGCTGGGTGTTCGGCATAACTGGCCTTGCGATCAGCCATTAAACGTTTCAAAAATGTTTCTATAAAATCAGGTTGCATATTTTCACGACAGATTTGATAAAACATGCGACGAATTTCACGATATTGACGTTTGGCTTCGGTTCGCACCTCTCGAATTTGTTCATCTGACAAACGCTCTGCGTGACGAATCCATTCATCACGAGCGATTGAATACGCACTGCCAACTTTATACATATTTGGCCCATATTTTGGGGTGGTAACTTCCACTACTTCTATGTCAATTCCGCGCCCGCACACACGCAAGCGATAGTTGCGCATCCACGCCCCCTGCATAGATTTGATAATTGTCCTCAGTTCAATACCAGACAGTTTTTCGCGCATCAGGGATAAATCCGCCACTATACAAATATCAATGTCGCTATT
>UROD01000088.1 GCA_900549365.1 uncultured Rickettsiales bacterium
CATAAAATCGTGCCATCTGCATCGCTGATTCCAAACGACCCGACGTTGCTGTTCACGGTCGCCGGCATGGTTCCATGGAAGGGGATTTTGCAGGGCACAGAGCCCGCATTTGCACCACGTGTTGCAGACGTCCAGAAATGTATTCGTGCTGGTGGTAAACACAATGATTTGGACGAAGTTGGCTTTGACGGGCGTCATCACACATTTTTTGAAATGGTGGGTAATTGGTCTTTTGGCGATTATTTCAAGGCCGGCGCGATTGAAATGTCGTGGGATTTGTTGACCAATGTTTTGAAACTGGACCCCGCAAAGTTGCGCGTGACCACACATACATCTGACGAAGAGTCAACCGAACTGTGGCGTAAAATCGCCGGCAAAGAGGCCATTCGTTTGGGCGATCATGATAACTGGTGGTCGGCGGGCGATACCGGCCCATGTGGTCCATGCACTGAAATATTCTATGATTTTGGCGATGATATTGCGAACGAAGATGACCGTTGGGTTGAAATCTGGAATGACGTATTTATGCAGTTTGACCGTGATGCAAACGGTAATTTAACCCCACTGCCAAAACAGAATGTTGATACAGGTGGTGGTTTGGAACGCTGGGCTGCAATGATGCAGGGCAAAACAGATAACTATGATACGGATTTGTTCGTGAATCTGAAACGCGCGGTCAGCGATGTAACACATGTTATCGAAACACCTGAAAACGTTTCCAGTTTCAAGGTTATTACCGACCACCTGCGCGCAGTTGGCTTTGCGGTTGCTGATGGTGTAATTCCATCAAATACCGATCGCGGTTATGTAATCCGTCGTATATTACGTCGCGCAATGCGACATGGCCAGTTGCTGGGGCATCGCGGCGCATTACTGTCGGAATTGTACCCAGCATTGGTTCGTGAAATGGGGGACGCATACCCAGAACTGGCGCGTGAACAATCCCGCGTGGTGGAAATTATTCGCAACGAAGAAAACGCATTTGCAGATATGTTGCAAAATGGTATGAAATTGCTGGAAAACGAATTGCCAAAATTGAACAACAATGTGTTACCTGGGGATGTGGCATTCAAACTGTTTGACACATACGGTTTCCCATTGGATTTAACGCAAATGATTTTGCGTGACAGAAAAATTGATGTTGATGTCGCTGGGTTCGAACGCGCCATGACCGAACAAAAAGAACGCAGTCGTGCCGACACCAAGGGAACGCGTACATTGTGGGAATCCCAGAATTTGCCTGCAACAGACGACAGCGCGAAATATGCGCCAAATGCGGAAATGGAATCAACCGTTTTGGGCATTTTGCGTAACGGTGAATTTGTGAAATCGGCAAACGCCGGCGACGCGGTAGAGGTAGCACTGGACAAAACGAATTTCTATGGCACCCAGGGCGGGCAGGTTGGCGACAGCGGTGAAATCGTGCGCGATGGCACAACTGTTATGACCGTGACCGAGGCCGCGCGTGCCGACAATGTTGTGATTCACAAGGGTACATTGACGGCAGATTTAGCGGTTGGTGATACGGTTAAAACCATTATCAATTCTGCGGTGCGAACCCAAACTGCACGTGCGCACACGGCAACACACCTGTTACAGGCGGCGTTGCAGCACGTTTTGAATCAAGATGTGCACCAGCGTGGTTCCAAGGTTTCGCCAGATTCTGTGCGCTTTGACTTTTCATTTGGGCGCGCAATGACAGATGATGAAAAACATGCTGTCGAAGAACTGGTAAATAAATGGATTGCGGCCGATATGCCGGTTGCCCACGAAGAAATGTCGCTGGACGCGGCGCGGGCCAAGGGCGCAACCGCATTGTTTAACGAAAAATACGGTGACACGGTCAAGGTTATCACGGCTGGCGATGTATCGTGTGAATTATGTGGTGGAACACATGTATATCATACGGGCGAAATATTAAAGGCACGTGTGAACAAAGAAAAATCCATCAGCAGCGGTATTCGTCGTATCACAATGTCTGTTGGAACATTGGCAGAATAAAAAAAACGGGGCATCGCCCCGTTTTTATTCCC